>JACDEQ010000016.1:8383-17453 GCA_013816225.1 Armatimonadota bacterium
TGGGGAGAGGGCCGTCCGGGTTGGCACATCGAATGCTCTGCACTTTCTTTGAGAGAACTAGGCCCAAACTTTGACATTCATGCCGGAGGCGTCGATCTCGTCTTTCCGCATCACGAGAACGAGATCGCCCAATCGGAAGCGTATTTGGGCAAACCAGAGTTCGCCCGCATTTGGATGCACTGGGGTTCTGTGCAGCTTTCTCAGAAAAAGATGAGCAAATCGGAAGGCAACGTGCTTCCCGCAAGAGAGGCGATCGAGCGGTACTCTGCCGGCGCCGTCCGCCTGTTCCTTCTCAACAGCAGCTATCGCAGCCCGATCGACTACGCCGAAAGCAGGATGGCCGAGTCCCAAACCGCGTTCAAGCGTATTGAGACCTCATTGTCGAGGGTCTTCCAGAAGCTTGGCGAGGTCGATGAGGGCCCGCTCGACGACGGACTAATGGCACAGTTCTCGGGCGCGCTGAACGCTGATTTCAATACTCCCGCCGCCGTCGCAACACTGCATGACGCTGTCAGTTTGCTTAACGAAATCATGGCCCAAGGGATCGGAACTGGGACGGAACGTCCGGCGTCCATTTGCAGGACTGCCTTGATCTTTACCTCGGTGCTGGGATTGCCCATCCGAGAGGCTCAAGAAGAGCACGGACTTCTGGACAGATTGATGACAAAAGTGATACAATGGCGTCAAGAGTTGCGCAAACAGAAGCACTTCGAGATGGCCGACTCCATCAGGGACGATGTGAGCGAAATCGGCATCTTATTGGAAGATTCTGTAGAAGGCACGACATGGCGAAGGAAGTGATTTAAGGATGAAACGCTCGCTCGGCTACATTGCCGGTGTGTTGCTGCTCGGTGGAGGCGGTTTCGCCGCCTTCGCGGCATTTCAGGAGCCCTTGGCATCCAACGGTACGACAATCGACGGCCAGGATCTCGGCGGCCTTACGAAGGATGACCTGGTCGCCCGTTTAGACGCCTGGTGGGGCAAGACGAAAGCACGGATGATCAGCCCGCGATCCGAGGCTTTGACCCTGCAGCCCAAACCCATGTCGCTGCCCCAACTCGGCATCGAGCCGGATTGGGACGCCACTTTGGCGAGCATTCAATTCGATAGTTACCCGGCGAAACTCCTTGGCCAGGCCAAGAGCGGGCGTGCTGTTTCAATAGTTTGGCGGGCTGAAGGGGCAGACTTGGCAGAACTGACTAAGTTCGTGGCAGACCACGCCCGCCGGCGCGCACCCGCACGCGTGTGGTTCGATGGCGGGGCGTTCCGACGCACTTATGAAGTCACCCGTACGGGCTTGGATGAAAGAAAAGTGGGGCCGGCTGTTCTTGCCTCAATCGAGCAAGGTCAAGAGACATTCGAACTGCCGCTGGACGCCGAGCCTCCCCGCGTCCCTAAGGAAGCTGTAGATTCCATCAAGGACGTTGTTAGTCAATTCACCACAAAGTTCAGTCGAGGAAATCTGAACCGGAGCAGCAACATCCGGCTCGCGGCCTCCGAATTCGACGGTGTCGTCATGCTGCCGGGAGACGTTCTGAGCTATAACGATACGGTAGGCCAAAGGACCGTCAAGCGCGGGTACAAGCTCGCAGGCGTTTATGCGAACGGCCGCCATGACACGGGCATTGGCGGCGGAATCTGCCAAGTTAGCACCACCCTGTTCAATGCCGCCGCCTTGGCAAACCTGAAGATCGTCTCACGCACCAACCATTCGATGCCTGTTGCCTACGTGCCGGTTGGGCGAGACGCGACCGTCGATTTCGGAAACATCGATCTCAAGTTCGAGAACAGTACCGACAATCCCGTCTCCGTCGCTAGCGCGGTAGCGGGCGGGTCAATAACGTTTCGCATTCTGGGCACCAAGACTCCAAATATGTCGGTTTCTCTTGCAACGACCAATCATGCGAGCTGGGGAAACGGCGTCAAATACGTGACTGATTCTAGCGTCGCTCCGGGACGCACTAAAGTTATCGAACGCGGCAGCGCCGGACGCAGTTGTATTACCTGGCGGATCATTCGCGACGGCAACGAAACTCGACGAGAAAAGCTTGTCGAGAACAACTATCGGGCGACCCCACGCATTATCGCTCGTGGCCCTGCCGTCAAGCCCAAGCCCAGGGCGAAGCCAAACCCGGCTGGCGACCCGGTTCCCCCTGCCCCCGAACCGACGACTTCACCGCCGACCGATCCTCCGCCATTCAGGTAACCGACCACAGCAGGGGCCATTTCCAATTCGACGTTGCGAAGCGGGGTTGACTCGGTGCACGGCTACCTGGAATACCGCGAGGCTACCGAGCACCAAACACTTCACGTTGTTAGAGTGCCGGAGGTGGCAAGAGCACACTTCGTTCAGAACGCTGTCGAGTTTGGCGCCAGAGGTGCTTTCGACGGCCATAGGGTCGGCGTTATCGTTAGAGCATTCGACGGCTCGGGCACCGAACACCCCGACGCATTTCGGATCGTTTGCCGGCGGCCCGATGGAGCCATCGCATACGAGGCTTCGGGGCGCCTTGTGGACGGTGAAATCGCCATCCGTCACAATCGCTAAATAGCGTTGATCGATGGCCGCGGCGACCAACCGCGGCTTTTCTCACTTCCGGAGCGCTCGGACCTCCTCCGCGAATTTTTCTTTGATCAATTTTCGGCGCACCTTAAGTGACGGAGTCAATTCGCCCGTTTCCTGCGTCCAAGGTGCCGACATTAACCGGTAACTCTTAACCTTTTCGTAGTCCGCGAGGTGCTTATTTGCGGATTCGACCTCTCTCTTCAGGAGCTGCGCCACATCGGGATGTTCGATCATTTCTTGAACGTGCGAACCTTCGAGGGATTTGTTGTGGCAATAGTGGCGCAACGCATCGAACGCCGGCACGATCAAAGCAGAAATCCGATCTTCGCCGTCGCCTAGCACCATCGCCTCATCGATATACAGGGAAGATTTCAAGCGGTTTTCGATCATCGCAGGGGCAACATTCTTGCCGTTAGACATCACGATGATGTCCTTTTTGCGGTCCGTTATCCAAAGGCGACTGCCCTCGAGGCGGCCGATGTCGCCCGTGTGAAACCATCCTTCAGCGTCGATCGCCGCCGCCGTTTCCTCGGGCTTGCAGTGGTAGCCGACCATGCGGCTCGGACCCCGCATAAGAATCTCTCCGTCGCCCGCAACTCTTACTTCGACACCCTCGAGCACTTCCCCAACGGAATCCGATAGGTTTCGATCCGGGTGATTGATTGAAATGACCGGAGCGGTTTCCGTCAGCCCGTAACCCTGCAATATTTTGACTCCGAATGCAGCATAAAATTCTGCGAGATCCAGGGGCAGCGCTGCACCTCCGCTAACCAGAAACCTCAGCCTGCCGCCGAATCTTGCTCTTATTTTTACGGCCACCATCCCATCCAACAGTTGGTCGAAAAGGCCTTTCACTTTCATATTGTTCTTGAGCCGCGATGGTCCTCTATTCATGGCGGCGAAAAAGATCAATCGTTTTAGCAGGGGAGCATCCTTCGCGGCGGAAATAAGCTTCGCGCGAACGCCCTCCAAAAAGCGCGGAACCGCGGTAACGATTGTGGGCTTGGCAAGGACGAGATCTTGCGCCAGGGTTTTGAGTGACTCCGCATAAGCGATTTCGGCTCCACAAGAAATCGGGAAGTAGTGGCCGCCGAGGCGTTCGTAGACGTGCGACAGAGGAAGAAAGCTCAGAAACCGATCCGTCGAATCCACCGGTAAGTTCTTGCGAATGGAGGCGCACTGGAACCCGAACGCCTCATGTGTGAGCTCCGCGCCTTTGGGCTCGCCAGTCGTGCCGCTTGTGTAAATGATCGCCGCGATCTCGTTCGGATTCCTTCGGTGGCATTCCTCCTCCCATTCTCTCATCGGAAAATGTCCGACTCCCGTTTGCGCGATCATTTTCGCGAAGCCCGCGTCCGCATTCGGCTCCATCACCACCGGGGTCACGCGAAGCATCCCGTGATTCACCGCTTCATCGAATTTCTTCATGAGGCGGTTGTCTCCCACAAAGCAGAGGGCCGCTCCGGAGTCCCTGAGGATGTATTCGACCGTATCGGGCATAAGAGTCGGAAAAATGGGCACAGAAATCGCGCCCAAACTCGTTATGGCCCAATCAACCGTGGCCCATTCGGGCGAACTTTCACCAAATATTGCGACGGTAACGCCGGGCTTTACGCCGAGCGACTTAAGTACAGCAGCTGCTCGATGGACGTCCGTCCTTAGCTGGTTGTAGGTTATGGATGCGAACTTTCGATTTAGCTTGCGGGACTGCGCCGGTCGGTCGCCCCACTTCTCGCAACTGCCTAACAGGATCCCCGGTAAGCTTAACATATCCGTCATAGCTACACGAGTCTGATTGGCGTTGGTGGCGGTTCCACGTAGGCAGCCCGATGGTAGACCGGAATCAGCAGCAAGACCATCCCTAAGATAAGGAGCCATATGACGACCGCACAGAGCGCCCTGCGGACGGCATCCATTCCAACCGAAGTCCGGTTGTCGTAGGACTCAGCCATAGGCATCAGGTTCTCCGCTCCACAGATACACTCCACGTGAGCACTGCCATCCTCATCGAGGAGCGCGTCACCGACCTGAGGCGCGGCAATGGCTCGACCACACAGGTGACAAACCGCTTCGCTCACAAACGACATGTAGCCGTTCATGCGATGATTGTACATCACCTTCAAATAAAAGCGGGAGCCCCTTTGTTGGGAGCTCCCACCGTACCAGGGGCGTAAGAGCTAGAACTATTTGCGGCGCCGCCTGAGTCCCATGAGCACCAGGGTTCCCCCGACAGCCAGAAAGCTCGCGGGTTCCGGAATCAAGTTCTGCTCGATCAAGGAAATTTCCGCCAACGTAGTTGTAGGCAATTCTTGGCCAGCAATGTCTAAGATGAAGCTCTTTTTGACTTTGATGTCCGTACTGGCATTGGAGAAGGTTAGCTGATCGCTGAAGTTGATCGGCCCATTCTCACCCCCAGGATGCTCCGCACCCAAAAACATCCCGCTGGCCATGCCGACGATCTGATTGCCGTCGTTCATGTCCTCGACGACTTCGGACCAAGTGATTCGCCCCCAATCCAGGACCTCCCCCTGAATGACCATTCCGAGTGCGCCCATGGAGAAGTTCGCATGTGCCTCATAGAGGATATTCACGGTCGCCGTCGTGTGCTCCGTCGCATCACCCACGATGACGGGGACGTCTCCCGTTAGGAAGGCTATTATCTCGTTCATCGAGCCCTCGGTGATCCATTCGATCTCCTCAAAGCCCTCAGGCGTGAACGCCACCGTGGCGATGACGTTGCTGTAGACAACCTGCGCCTGGGATGCGCAAATGAGACTCAAGAATCCCACAGCCACAGCAATCTTTCGGTATTTCATTTTCTATATCTCCTTCGCCCAACACATACGATCCGACGGCAGCGTATTGAACTCACCTGCCTGACCGAAATCCAATCCCACCGTCCATTCTACGCGTAGAAGCTTCCGGGAGAACTAGCCTTTTTTAGGCCATGTATGTTTTAGCAAGGCAGAGTCAGAGACGCGCCCAGGGCCCGTTGCTAAGTAGGCCCTGGTCGAATTCTCGGTTTCTATCGTCGGCGACGTCGGACGGCTAGTAAAGCTAACGGCGCCGCGAGCGCGAAGATGGAGGAGGGCTCAGGAATCAGGTTCTGTTCCACTAGCGACAGCGCGGCCAGGCTAGTGGTCGGCAGCTCCTGATCGGCAATGTCGAGTATGAAAGCTTTCTTAACCTTGATATCGGTGCTGGCCGTGTCTAGCGTCAGAATGTCGTGGAAGTTAATCGGACCATTTTCGCCGCCCTTGTAGGCGGCACCCAAGAACTGGCCCTCAGCAGTTCCGATCACTTCATTCTTGTTGTTCAAGTCCTCCACCAACTCGGTCCATGTGATGCGACCCCAATCAAACACCGAGCCCTGGATAACCATGCCGATCTGGCCGATCTCGAACGAAGAATGAGCTTCGTAGATGATATTGACGGTAGCGCTTGTATGCTCCGTCGAATCGCCCACGATAACCGGAACTTGGCCGGTCAAGAAATCGATGATCTCATTCAGGCTGCCTTGCGTAGTCCACTCGATCTCCTCGAAACCTTCTGGTGTGAAAGCAACGGTGGCTATGACGTTGCTGTAAACGACTTGCGCATGTGCGGCAGCTGCCAACACCGACGCACAAACAATCACAAAGAACCTTGACGGCTTCATACAATCTCCCCTTTTGGGGCAAAGCCCCAGCGAACTTAAATTCCGTTCACTCGAACGGTAGTTATAGTATACGGCGAGTTGTAGAAAATAATACCTGGCAAATGTGCCCGCTTTTACACAACGTCCGATACGGACACCTTTTCGGAGCGAGCCTTTTCGATGACCTCGGCGACCCTGGGGTCGTCGAATTCAACAAATTTCGCCGGCGAATCATCGAAAATAATCGAGCCAGTGTGTAGAAACACGATCCGATCGGCTACCCGTAACGCCGAGTTCAGATCATGGGTGACGAGAATGCTCGTGGCTTGCAGCTTCTCGTCGACCTCTTTGATCAATCCGTCGATTGCGTAGGCCGTCACGGGGTCTAACCCACTGGTGGGCTCGTCGTAAAACAGAATTTCCGGATCGGTGGCGAGGGCCCTTGCGATCCCTACCCGCTTTCGCATACCGCCGCTCAATTCGTTCGGGTAAAGCGAGCCGGTATCGACCAGGCCCACCGTTTCGAGGCTCTTGGCAACCAGTTCGAGAACTTCATCTGTCCCCAGGCTCCGCTGGCGAACTGCCGCGAAGCTGATGTTGTCGGCTACGTCGAGATAGTCGAATAGGGCCGCTCCCTGGAAGACGACGCCCACCTTCCTGCGTATCTCCTCGAGCTCTCTTGGCTTACATGCTTGGATATCTTTGCCGAACAACTCGACACACCCGCAAGTGGGTTCCAAAAGGCCAGCCATGCAACGCAGGAGCGTGGTCTTCCCTCCCCCGGAGCTACCCATTACAGCGACGGTCTCGCCTTTGAACACGTCCAGCGATACTCCCTGAAGCACCGTGTTTGTGCCAAACCTGTGCGTCAGGTCGCGGACGCGAATCATTGGGCTAAGTATACTCTTCAGGAATCCCTGCGACCCCGTACACGTTAACCCAGACCTATGAAATTGAGAATCCCTCTGCTTCTTGCTATGTTGCCTCTCGCCTCCGCCGGTCAGTCGCCTCTGGCCCTCAGATTTGCCAAGGGTGAGACATTACGGTATGTGTCGTCGGTTAGCGCGACGCAGTCGGCCAAGTACCGCGGTGAAATCTTCGCGATCAAGATGTCAGGAAGCAATACGATGGTCATTAGTGTGAAATCGGTGGCGAACGGAAAGGCGTCCATGTCGGTTTCCTACACGGGCGGCCAGTCTTTCGCAACGGCCACCAGCTTGCCCGAGGGAGCTAAGAAGGACAGGGCCAAAATCGAAGCGGAAGCCGCTAAGGCGCTCAAGGCAACGCTTTCGGGCGGAGCGAGGTCGCAAACGGTTAAGGGTAACGGCTCTTCGACCTACTCGATCCCCATGAAGGACGGCCAATCGATGACGATCCAGGATGGCGCATTTATGATGCTCATCCTGCCGAAACTAGCTCCGAGAGTAAACACGCCATGGACCGCCCATATTAGGATGCCGATTCCAGGGGCGACCGGCGCCATGTCGGTAAAGTACAAGCTCGTCGGATCGGCGACTTACAACGGGCAGGCCGCGCGCAAGATCGTCTTTTCTACTTCCGACAGCGAATCAAAGAAGCAAGGCGATGTCGCGGTGAAAGTGACCATCGGCGTGAACGGCCACATCCTGCTCAATCCCGCTTCAGGCAAGATCGTGCAGGGCGAAGTGCGCCGCAGCGTCAAGACGACGCTCACGCACGCCAAGGAAGGAACCCGCACCAGCGAACAATCATCGCTGCAAACGTTCAAGAAAGTTTAGTCGGCGAACGGGTCGTCGCTCGAGTAAATGGGTGGCGCGCGCATTTTCTGGGCGGGAACACGCCTACCGGTCTTGTTGATGATACTCAGCGGGTCGCCGTTTTGGGAGGCTGCTAAATCACGGCATATTTTGTTCAGACTCTCTTCCCGCTCGTTGGGATCAAGCAGAGCCAGTTGTTCGCGCACTTGTGCCTCCGATACCTTTCCACCTCCCAGTGCGACCGCCTGCTTCAGGATCCGCATTTCAATGGGCAATGACGGCGAGCAAGGGTATTGGCTCATGCCATCGTTCCCGCGAAGAATCGAAGGCAGAGGAAACCGAACAAAGACCGGTTGGCTGAAATGGGGGTGTCGGATCATCATGAGGCCGGGGTCCGCGGTGGCCAGCTTTTCACGAACCGCCTGAGGGTACACGGTATAGATCGAATTCGCCAGTTCTTCCAATTGAATATGCCCGTACGCAGAATTGGCCGAGTTCCCTACAACCTGGGGATCGACCCTGGAGCGGAACTGTTGAGCGCCGAAAAGCACCAAGCCGAGATACCGGCCGCGGGCAGCGATGTCTCGCAGCGCGCGGACGACATAGGTTTCGTGCCCGGAAGTGGGGGCGTACTTGTTCAGCTCGTCTACGACAACGATCAGACGCTTGACACCCAGCCTGCCCTGCTCCATGCGGCTTCGCAAATCGCTGATCACCGCGGCGAAGACCAAATCCTGCGCCTCGACGTCGGACTGTGATAGGTCGATGACGTATGCGGTCCGATCTTTGAACGTCTCCGGCAGCGGATTGATCGTGTCACCAGAATTCGAGATCAGGCCATGAAAGCGCACGGAGAAATTGTCGATCCGATTTAACATCTTGCGGATAGTCGCCGGGTGGTGCGTCTTGTAATCGCCTGAGTCTGCTAAATTCAGCATCGCCTGGACTGCGGCAACGAGGCCCTTCAAGTTGCTTACCTTCATTGGAGGGCTCGCGTCGCTCAGTCTAAACGCGTCGCGGCCGGCGACGTCGCGAACCAGGAACTGAAGAAAAGCGTCGGCTTTCACGTCCAGGTCTTCGCGATTGAGGAGCACCTCTGCGTGTTTCAAGACCTCCTTCAAACCGTAGCAA
>JACDEQ010000177.1 GCA_013816225.1 Armatimonadota bacterium
CGCCGAAAGCCCCCGATCCAAACGCGGACATGGGCATCCACCGATTTACGTACGCTCTGATGCCGCATTTCGGACCCTATAATTGGGCGGGCGTCGTCCAGGCTGCCCAGGCCCTTAACGCACCTTTGCACTCAAAGTTTGCGGCTAAGGATGGCGTAGGCAAAGGCGAATGCAAGCCGCTCCTGGTATGCGAAGACCGGAATATTATCGTCGAATCCGTCAAGAAAGCGGAAGCCTCCGATGCCACGATAATTCGGCTTTACGAAGCGCACAACTCCCGAGGCTCCGCCGAGCTGAGCTGTTCGAGAAGGATTAAGTCTGCCCATTTATGCGACCTCATGGAGAATAAGGTCGCCAGCCTTGAAATTCATGAGGGCGTAGTCCAGTTCGATTATAAACCGTTCGAAATTATCACGATTATGCTGGTGACGTAATGCCGTGGTGGAAGAGCAAGGTCGCGAAGTGGACGGTCGCGATTGCCCCTGTTCTCGCTCTATTGATTTGGCTGGGCCCCTTCCTGCTTGCTTTCCTGCCTTATCAATTAATTGGCAAGCGTAGCCATTCCGGCAATTGCCTCGATAATCTCCGAAGAGTCGGCAAGGCGCTGGACCTCTATCACGAGGCCGACGCGGCTTTTCCTCCGGCTGACGCTTGGATGGACCGCGTGGAGCAATACCTTCGCGCCGGCGACATGGAGAAAACCGAGGCCGCCAAGTTCTTGAAATGCCCTGATTTGGCCACGGGGTACGGCTACGCGTTTAACGCGGCTGGAAAGAGGGGAGCGGCCGACCTGCCGCTAGTCTACGACACCGACAAGACAGAACGAAACGCGTTCGACGCCAACGGCCCGCAATCATTTCCCCCGAGTCCCCGGAACAACGTGCTTTGGGCGGACGGCCACGTTTCCTCTAAATAGAGGGCCATCATTCCTTGGCGGTGGACCGGTCCTGGGGCGTGTATGTCGCCGCGTCCCATACAAAGACCGAAGGGTCTCTGTCCAGCGCGGCAGTAATCACTGGGTGCCAATGGTCGCCCGCCATCTTGCGACGACTTACGGCGACGCAAAGGCGCTCTCTTGTGCGTGTCATCGCAACGTACAGAAGTCGTCGCGCTTCTTCGTCCTCTGTGCGCACGCGGCGCTCCCGCGCGGCCTCTAGCGCCAACGGCCGGAAGCCGCTGCTGCCGATCCCCAGAAACCCGCCGGCAGGAACCACGACCAAGTCGTTCCTGTCCTTCCGCCTAGGCGACTCCGCCTGTACAACCACCACATCCCATTCGAGGCCCTTGGCCTGATGTATCGTCGATATTCGAATCGCATCATCCTCCCCGGAAAGGGCTTCGGCGTCACCGGTGTTTCCCCGGATCCTGCCTTGTGCGCCGATCCATTCGCCGAACTCCCACGGGCCGACCTCCCGCCGCTCCATGGCTAGAGAAAGCAGTTTACGGCCATTGGCGATGAGCTGCTCCTTGGATGGCATCATCGCGAATCGTGCGTCCAGGTTCGTCGCGGCGAAGATTTCTGCCAGTACTTCCCACGCTCGCAGCCGGCCGGATCGCTCGCTCAGCGGTTGGAACCATCCCACGAACACCGAGAATTCCTCCGATGTCCGAATCAGATCCCAAACTGAATCTGACGACTCGCGGGCTTTCAAGGCAAGACCAACGCAGATTTCGAGCGGAACCCCGACGAGGGGTGAGCGCAACAGCGAGAGAAGGACCAGGTTGTCGTCGGGGTCGGCCAGGGCCAGCAGGGCCGAGCCGAGGTCGCGAATCTCGGTTCTGAGGAAATAGTTTTTGCCCGCCCCGGACGCTACCTTGAAGCCGTGCGAGCGCAGTTCGCGTACTAAGGAATCCGTCGCGTTGGCGGTTCGTACGAGGATCGTGATTTGGCCCGGCCTGACCCTCTCGCTATCCACCAGCCTAAACACGCCATTGGCCACGTCGGCCTCTGGATTAACGCCCACCGTCCAGAGCTCAACCGCCGGGGCTTCTCCGATCTCGGAGGGCCTTGGCGTCATGCGGATCAGGGTGTCGGGCCACAGGCCGCGGAAGACCTTGTCGACAGCCGTCATGACCTTCTCCGTGGAGCGCCAGTTGGTGGTCAGGTCGCAGCACTTCGATTTTTCGATGGTTTTCAGAAAGAGATCTCTCGTCGCGCCCCGGAAGCCGTAGATGGATTGCTGCGGATCGCCGACCCAAAGGCAGTATTCCGCGGGAGTAGCGCGCAGGATGCGGTACTGAACCGGGTTCAGGTCCTGGGCCTCGTCGACGATTAGCCAACGGTATTTGCCTGCGATGGTTACAGGCTTTTCCTCGAGCATCACGCACGCCCGGGCCTCCAGTTCGGCGAAGTCCAGTTTATTGCGCAGGCCGAACTCACGGCAGAGCATCCCCCACGTTCGTGCGGCCAGGGAGGCGAGACCGCAGGTTAGCTCGGCGCATTCTCGGTCGAGCGCAGCATCATGACGGATCGACGCCAGCCATGCCGGACGCTTTTTGAATTCCTTCAACAAGGATTTGTCCTCGCGCCAGCTGGGCGGAGGCGACTCCCCTAGGTCTTCGCAAGCGCAAGCCTCCTCATAGGCGCGCCAAGCCTCGCTCAGTCTGTCTGGCGACGTCGCCAAGAACTCCAAATCTTCGACATTCTTGCCCGCCGTCCGGAAATCGCCCAGCACCCTGGTAATCCATTCCACAAGGATTAGAGAGACGTCGCGCGTATACGCCCCGTGGCGGCGTTGCCCACCCAGGTGACGTAATATCGCGAGTTCGTTCTCAGCGCCACCTTCGGCGAGGGCGCGCTTGGCGCAACACTCGACAAGTTGCTCGGCGGAGACATCGGACAGCACCTGGAACTTTGGATCGAGAGCAGCATCGAACGGATACTCCCGCAACAATCGTTCGCAGTAGCCATGAACTGTCGAGATGGGCCCTACTTGCGCCTGTCGCGCGGCCTCGTTCAGACCCTCCGCACGCAGCCGCTTGACGATGCGACGCTTCATCTCGGCAGCCGCCTTCCTAGTGAATGTAATCGCGAGAATGTTGTCGGGGCTTGCCCCCTGCTCGACCACGTGCCTCAAATACCGTTCGGTCAACACTCCGGTCTTTCCGGCGCCTGCGCCAGCCCTAATCGTAACCTGTGGCGCGTCAACACGAATTGCCCACAGTTGTTCATCGGAAAAAGTCATTCCTCGTCGAAACCCCACTGTGCGGAGCCGACCTCACTGCTTTGCGCCTGCCTGCAAAGGGCCGGGTATTCACACGTTTGGCAATAGACTCCGGGAGTCGCCGTTAGGTCGCCGCGGCTCGCGATCGCGAGCAGGCCATTGAGCTGCTCGACAAAATCGCTCTTCAAAGTAGCCAAAGGATCGCTCGACGGGTCGACGAACAGGCCTTCGGACGCGCTGTTCTTTAGCTTCGAAACGCCCCCGGATACGCTGCGGGGGGAAATCAGGCGTTGCCCGGACTCCAAGCTGTCAACGATCGAAAGCCTCTCCGCCTGACCCTTGCTTAAGAACGTTATGATGCTCGTCTCCAGGTCGAACTCCGGATCCCCAGCCGGTCCGGACTGTCGTGTTCGACCCAGCCGGAGCTGCGCGACGTCGGAAGTTCCTTCACGTTCGTAGAGGACGTCGATCCGTTCGGAAAAATTGAGGCTGTACCCGCCTAGCGGTACGCTGCTTCGCAGGTTGGCTTCGCCCAAGGTAACGTTCTGGCCCTTGATACGAAGACCCCATTTCTGCCGCATTGAAATCTCGCGCTCAGCGAACGCGCTGAGCGCTTTCGGCGCGGCGACCCGCACGAGTTCAAGCTCATGCTGCGGCGCTTTGCCTCGCCAACCCGATAGCTCGCCTTCGAGTGCTGCCATCAGGTTGGACCTCAAGGCGTCGGCTGAATCTGCGCTAACGTCCGCTTTGCGGACCGCATTTGCCACGCAGTCCCAAGCCCAGCGCGGGCGGGCGCTGCGGAGATCCAGTTTCGCCCGAGCGAAGTATTGAAACGGGCACTGCCGCAGCGATCGGAGGTGGGCCAGCCGCAAAGGCAGCGGCAGGGCGGACATTTCGCGCTTGATTTCTGGATTCGCTATGAGGGCGTCGCTCGCCGAGCCTGCCGCCTGCCGCAATTGGCCTTGTTTGTGGGCGACGAGCTCGCCGGGATCGAACGTTTCGTCATCGTGCCAGGCTTGCGCGCCTAACAGGTCTGACATGGAGAGCGATGGGTGCGGTTTCGGGAATCGATCTTCGTATCGCTTGACCGTATACGAGGGCGTGATTCCATCCGCTTCCAACTCGTCCAGATACGAGGTGCGGATTTCGGGTGTTTCGCCGAAGTTCAGCGGGTACGAAAACACGATCTTCGGGGCCGCGCATGCCACCCGGTAGAACTCGCGCCGGTCTTCTGCGGCCCTATCGTAGCTGGACGGAAGGCGCCAATCCGTCCTCGCTTGCCTCAACCAATCCCGGTCTCGATCCAGGAGAATCGGGTCTTCGGCTCTCCGCGAGGGAAACCTGCCTTCGAGCATTCCGAGGGCGATCACGATGCTCGCATCGCCGATCCCTGCAGGAGTAGTCGAAACTCGGACGCCCGTTTGGCTGCGGATAGTGTACGGGTCGTTTTGCCATCGCCCTTCGCAGTGCGCGACGAATTCGCCGAGGGTAAGCTTGCGCGTCGAGTCGCCCAAAAGCTGGCTGACCAGCAGCGACCTAACCATCGCATCTTGCGCCGCTGAGTCCCGTTTCGCAACCAGCCCGCTGCCCGAACAAGCGGCGAGCCACGGTGTACCAGCCATGAGCAAATTGAACCGACGGATCCAGTCCGCGAGCGTCCTTGCGCCGCTGAGCGCTTCGTCTCGCCATGAGACGCAGAAGTCGAGCCAAGTCGGAACGACGCTATCCGGGTCGCGAGCCAAATACCCTAAGTGCGTCCAAGGATCACCCTGGGCGCGCACGCATGAGGATATCTGCTTCCGGGCTAGTTTTCCCTCGGCGCGTTCGATATCCGCATAGGGCGAACTGAGGGCCGAGGCCAAATCCGGGATCGATCCGCTCGCGAACGCCCTCAG
>JACDEQ010000178.1 GCA_013816225.1 Armatimonadota bacterium
ACATCATCCTTCGCGTGGACAAGCGTGGCATCCCGATGCCCCTCTCAAGCGATGAACATGGGCCGTTATCGGGAATTAGTATGCTGATGGCCGCCTCCGGCTTTACGGATAAGGTGATGAAGCTGGGCGAAGAAATCAACGTCGATGTCGAAGCCAAAGACGGCAAGCCCAAGGTAAAGGGGACGATCAAGCTGGAGAGCTTGAAGGACGGCGTCGCAAAGATCGTGTCGCAGTGCGACGTCACTTCCGAGGAGTTCGACAACGCGACGCTCAAAATGACGGCGACATCGCTTGTCGACACGGCGACGTCGAAGCCGAACAAGATCGATCTCAAGTGCGACTTCGGGGCCAGCGGTTTCGCGATCAAGACGATAACGTTGTCGATGGAGCGGATTAAGTAGCCCTCCGGGAAAACTCTATGGAAGTTCGAGCAACAGGAAGAAGACTGAGAGTCCAGCCCCGCAAGGCAAGGCTCGTCGCGGGCGAGGTCAAGGGCAAGCACGCAGTGCTGGCCATGGCCGAGCTTAGGTACCACCCGAGCAAAGGCGCGCATCTGCTCCGTAAGGTGCTGATGAGCGCTGTCGCCAACGCGGTGGAGAACGAGAAGCGCGACGCGGAATCGCTAGTGATCTCTCGAATCGATATCGACGAGGGTATGCGGATGAAGCGAATTCGTGCCCGAGCGCAGGGAAGGGCGAATCGAATCCTCAAGCGCACGAGCCACATCACCGTCGTTCTCGAGGACGGAGAGCCGTTCTCCGTGAAGCGCAGTAATGCCAAGCCGAAGCCGAGGCCGAAGTTCGACGGCCTGAAGAAGAAGGCGAAGAAGGACGAAGCCGCCGAGCCGATCGTGGCCGAGGCGCATGAGAGCGCCGAAGTTGCGGAAGAAATTCCGGCCGATGAAGCAACAATCGAAGAGACCGCTTCGGAAGAACCCGCAGCAGATGAAGTCCCGGCGGCCGAAGAACCTGCAGCCGAGGAAGAGGCGCCCGCCGGTGACGAAGCCGATGAAAAGAAGGAACAGGAGTAACACTTGGGTCAAAAAGTACATCCCATAGGGTTTAGACTCGGGATCATCCGAGACGCTGATAGTCACTGGTTCGCCGACAAGCGGACCTATAAGCACCTGTTGATCGGTGATCACCAGATCCGCTGGTTCATAAAGCAGCGGCTCGGCAAAGGCAACATGAGCCGCGTCGACATCGAGCGCGCAGCGAACCGCGTGACCGTGACACTTCATACGGCACGGCCGGGCGCCGTGATCGGTCGCGGAGGCAAGGGTATCGACGAGCTAAGCCAGGATCTGCAGCGCATCGTCTCGAAGATGGACAAGGATTCGCGGGTCCACGTCAACGTCTCCGAAGTGCGCCAGCCCGAACTCGACGCCCAGCTGGTCGCCGAGAACATCGCTCAGCAGCTCGAGCGGAGAATTTCGCACCGCAGGGCCATGCGGCAAGCCGTCGGCCGGTGCCTGCGGATGAACGGTCGCGGAATCAAGATTATTTCCAGCGGCCGCCTCGGTGGATCGGAAATCGCCCGAAGAGAGGTCGAGAAAATGGGCAAAGTGCCCCTTCACACACTGAGAGCCGATATCGACTACGGTCGGGCCGAAGCACGGACGACCTACGGGATCATCGGCGTCAAGGTTTGGATCTACAAGGGAGAGGTTCTTCCCGAGAAGATGCGGATTGCCCAAGAATTAGCACTCAAGGAGAGCCCTCGCAAGCCAAAGAAGGTCGAAGAGCCCATAGCCGTGCCGGAACCTATTCTTGCGCCGGCCATAGTTGACGAGCCTGTGGCCGTCGGCGCTGAAACATCGGCTTCCGTGACGGAGAAGACGGAGGTGACGCCCGATGTTAATGCCTAAGCGCATTAAGCACCGCAAGGTGTCTCGCGGGCGGCGCAAGGGCCTCACAAAGGGCGGTGCGAACCTCGATTTCGGTGATTTTGGCCTGCAGGCCCTCGAAGCCGCGTGGATCACGAACCGGCAGATCGAGGCCGCTCGTATCGCCATGACCCGACACATCCGGAGAGGCGGAAAGGTTTGGATTCGGATTTTCCCGGACAAGCCTTTCACCAAGAAGCCTGCGGAAACGCGAATGGGCTCCGGTAAGGGTTCGCCCGAAGGCTGGGTCGCCGTAGTGAAGCCGGGCAGAATGCTTTTCGAGATGTCCGGCGTTGCGGAAGAAGTGGCGAAGGAAGCCATGCGGCTCGCCGGTCACAAGCTGCCCATTAAGGTCAAGTTTATAACGCGCCACGACATGCCCGACCATGTCGAGGAAACGCAACTGGAAGAAGCGGAAGCAGTTCAGCCGCAGATCGTCCATGAAGAGCAACCCGTTGTCGAGGAAGAGCAGGCAGAGGGCCAAGCCGAAGGGCCGACTGAAGCCGAAAACGAGGAACAGGAATGAAAGCATTGAAAGTTAACGACCTTAGAGAGAAGACAGTCCAGGAGCTCCAGGAGCTTTTGGAGAAGGAGCGAATCGCGCTATACGATTCGCGCCGCAAGCTGGTCTTTCGCGAGATCAAGGACGTAAATCTGGTTAGGGAGCATCGCCACAACATCGCGCGCATCATGACGCTCATCACCGAAAAGAAGCGGGGTGACAAGTAATGGTTGAGGCGACCGCGTTGCGCAACCGGCGCAAATCCCGGCAGGGCCTCGTGGTCTCCAATAAAATGGAGAAGACGGTGGTCGTGCGAGTGCAGCGCCAAGTGCAGCACCCACTTTATGGAAAAACGGTTTTGCGGAGCGAGAAATTCAAGGCGCACGATGAGATGAGCTGTGATATCGGCGACTTCGTTGAAATCACGGAGACGCGGCCTTTAAGCAAGGAAAAGCGGTGGCGCGTCAGCAAGATTGTGGAAAAGGTTAAGTAGTTTTCGCCTTCGGAATTCCGAAGGCTTTGTCGGAGAAAGAAATGATTCAGCAATACACGAGACTAAAAGTAGCGGATAACTCCGGGGCTCGCGAACTCTTATGCATTCGTGTCCTCAAGGGATCGCAGCCGCGTTATGGCCGGGTCGGCGACGTTATTGTAGGGACCGTTAAGGTTTCCACGCCGAACATGCCGGTCAAGAAGGGCGAAGTTGTGAAAGCGGTTATCGTGCGCACGAAGCGTGATATCCGTCGCCAGGATGGCAGCACTTTGCGCTTCGACGATAACGCCTGCGTGCTGATCAACCAAGCTAAGGAGCCGCGCGGAACGCGCATTTTCGGCCCTGTTGCCCGCGAGCTCCGCGAAAAGGAATTTATGAAAATTGTTTCTCTCGCACCGGAGGTCCTGTAAATGTACAGAAAGACCGTAGCTCCAAAACAATCCGTAAAGATTAAACTGAAAACAGGCGATACTGTAGAGATTATCGCCGGGAAGGATAAGGGCGCCCGGGGCCGCATTATCAAGGTTATGCCCAAGCGGATGATGGTTCTCGTGGAAGGACACGAAAAGGACAAGGAGGGCGTAAATGTTCCGCTGAACGCGGTTACCAAGCACCAGAAGCCCCGAACGATGGGCGAGCAAGGCAAGAAAATTCGCATGGCCGCCCCTTTGCACATCAGCAAAGTAATGCTGATCGATCCTCATTCCGATAAACCGACCCGCGTCGGCCGGCGAATCGAGGACGGCAACCTCGTACGTTACGCCAAGGCAAGCAACGAAACGATCGACTTCAAATAGAGAGATTTGGAAATGGCTAAAGAAAAGGAAGGAATCACAGCAACCGCGCCGCCGAAGAGTCGGCTTCGCGAGCATTATAGGGGCACGGTATTACCGTCCCTGGTGAAGGAACTAGAGTATTCGACTCCGATGCAGGCGCCACGGCTTGAGAAAATCGTCATTAATATGGGAGTCGGGGAATCGACCAAAGATGGCAAGCTGCTCGATAACTCGGTTCGCGACCTCACGGTCATTACTGGACAGGCGCCGGTCGTAACGACTGCGAAGAAAGCCATCTCGAATTTCCGTTTGCGGCAAGGAATGAAGATCGGCGCGAAGGTTACGCTCCGTGGCGAAAGGATGTACCATTTTCTCGATAAGCTCATCACCGTGGTCTTCCCGCGACTCCGCGATTTCCAGGGTCTAAATCCGAAGTCGTTCGACGGACGCGGCAATTTCGCTGTCGGCTTGAAAGAGCAGCTCGTATTCCCCGAGATCAGCTACGACACGTTCGACCGAATCCGTGGCATGGACATCGTCATTTGCACCACCGCAAGAACGGACGATGAAGCGCGGGTCTTCTTGAAAAAAATGGGGATGCCGATCCGGGAAAAATAGATTCGCCTTGGAACGCTGCCATGAACACCTACAGTCCTGATAGAATTCGCAATGTCGCCATCGTCGGCCACGTCGGCGCGGGCAAGACCACGCTCGTCGAGCAGTTGCTTTTCGCGTCGAAGAGTGTCGACCGCCTGGGTAGCGTCGATCAAGGGAATAGCCACAGCGATTTCGACGCGCAGGAAATTCGCCGCAAAATCAGTCTAAATATGGCGGTCTTTCCGATCGAGTGGAAGGGCCATAAAATCAACATCATCGACGTTCCTGGATTCCCCGATTTTATTGGCGATCTGCATGGTGTGGCTAAGGTGGTCGAAGCGATGATCGTCGTCGCACCCGCGCACGCAGGCCTCGATGTCGGTTTCGACAACGCTTGGGAAATTGCCGAAGAAGAAGGCCTCTGCCGCCTTATTTTTGTTAACAAGCTCGAGCGCGACAATGCTGACTACCCGGGGCTAATGAAGTCGCTCGACGAACGGTTTGGCAACAAGGTCGTTCCACTTCAGGTGCCGATCGGGTCTCAGGCAGCATTTAGCGGCGTCCTCGACCTCGTGGATATGAAGGTTCATGGCGGCAGCGGCCGCGAGGAAGAAGTAAGCGAGCCCCCGACGGAGATTGCCGCCGATGTGCAGCAAGCGCGCGATCAAATGATGGACTCAGCGGCCGAAGGTGACGACGCCCTTATGGAGAAGTACCTCGATGGCGAAAAGCTGACCGAGGACGAAGTGATCCACGGTTTGGAAGTCGGCGTTGCGGCGGGGAGAGTATTCC
>JACDEQ010000179.1 GCA_013816225.1 Armatimonadota bacterium
CGGCTCGGCTTTGAAAGTTATGGAGCAAGACCCCATCAACCTCGAAGAGCCTTGGACGAAGAAAGTCATGGAACTCATGGATGCAATCGACAACTACATCCCGCAGCCCGAGCGCGACAAGGACAAACCATTCCTCACAGCCGTCGAAGACGTCTTCACGATCACCGGCCGTGGCACGGTTGCCACCGGACGCGTCGAGCGCGGACAGCTCAAGGCCATGGAAGAGGTCGAGATCATAGGACTCAAGCCCGAGAGCCGCAAGACGGTCTGCACCGGTATCGAGATGTTCCGCAAGATGCTCGACTACTGCGAGGCCGGCGACAACGTGGGCCTTCTCCTTCGCGGCGTCGAGCGCAAGGACATCGAGCGCGGCATGGTCATCGCCAAGCCCGGCTCGATCAAGCCGCACACGAAGTTCAAGTCCGAGGTTTACGTCCTGAGCAAGGAAGAGGGCGGCCGTCACACGCCGTTCGTCACGGGTTATCGCCCGCAGTTCTACTTCCGCACCACGGACGTGACCGGTACGCTGAACCTTCCCGACGGCGTCGAGATGGTGATGCCCGGCGACAACATTACCATGACTGTCGAGTTGATCCAGCCGATCGCCATGGAAGTGGGCTCCAAGTTCGCTATCCGCGAAGGCGGCCGAACGGTCGGCGCCGGCAGCATCACGGAAGTGCTAGCTTAGGCAGCCTATGCGTACGGAGAAAGTTAGAATCAAGCTGAAAGCGTACGATCACCGCGCTCTCGACCAGAGCGCGGAGAGAATCGCGGACACTGCCAAGCGAACGGGCGCCCGCCTTGCGGGCCCAATTCCGCTGCCGACCAGCATCCGCAAGTTCTCGCTGATCCGCGGACCCCATATCGACAAGGAGTCCATGGAGCAGTTCGAGATCCGCACCCACAATCGGCTGATCGATATCCTCGAGCCCACGAACAAGACCATCGATGCCCTCATGCGGCTCGACCTCCCCAGCGGAGTGGATATCGAGATCAAGCTCTAGACGAGTATCGAAACGCTGATGGAAAGACCCCGAGGCTACTTGCCCCGGGGTCTTTTTCATTCGGTGGCCGGGTGGGATTGGAGCCCTATTCCAAACTTCGAGTCTACCTTGTCCCTTTTCAGCGCGTCGGCGCCTAGAGCCCGGCAATACGTCTGGGACTAAAGTCCCGGTTTGTATCGCGCGGCTTGCTTTATCAACCTGCGTCAAATACCATGACGATACATAGCTCGGCGGAGAGATTTTCCTGAAGGAAATATTGGGGGCGTTGAAGGCCTCTTCCAGGGGATTTTCACGAAGCCGAGCCGTCCGGCCGTTATGGGTCGGCTTCGATTACTTTGCGAGGAGCAGTTTCAATGAAAAAGAAGCAACAACAAACGGGGGATTTCGAAAGACTCAATTTCAAATCGCTCATTCTTACGAACCCGAACTATTTTGGGACATTCAAAGGGGCCGGGTTCAAATTAATTAAGGCCATGAGCACGAACACTTCCTACGAGGAGTTGATGTGCTTGGGCTTCCATCCGCAACTGAGCCAGCTGGAAGGCGTCGTCTACGTCAAGAAGAACGGCGGATACAGCGGCGGGCTTTGCTCTGGCGGCTCGACGGAGTACGTCCGTTTCTATTTATCGTTCGATGGCGGAGCTACTTGGGATGACCAAGGCATGGCCCAGTTTTCGGCGTACGACATGCCGGGAACCAAGCCGCTCGAATACGGCGTGTCGATGCCGGTCAACCCGCGACGCCGCTTCTGCTGGACCGAGAACCTGATCAAGGCGAGGGCGATCTTGTCGTGGAACGAGCCGCCGACGGCGAACGATCCCGGCTATACGCCCGTTTGGGGAAACGTGGTGGACGTCGACATTCAGGTCGCGCCGCGCAGATTCTTCTTCTTCGACGAGCTATTCGAAGAGACGAAGATAAAGCTGCCCGACGATTTCATCTTGCCTGTGGAAAAGGAGTTCCCGATTCCGATTCCCGAGCCGGAGCCGATTCAGATCGGCGAACTCCACAAGATGTACAAGGCGGGCAAGGACGTCCCGCAGCACCGGTATCTTTACAAGGCCCTCCAGATGCAGACGAATGTCTCAATGGCGAGCCATGTAAGTGGTAAGGACGGCAGTGGCATGCCCGTCACGGGCGATTTGCCAAAGCTGATTCACCCTGTCGGAAACATCTTCGCAGAGTTGAAGATCGATATCGGCGACCTCCTGGACATCCTCGTCCAAACCGACGGAAACACGGACTACGAAGAGCTGACCTGCATCGGGTTCGATACGACGAACGAAGCACTTGTCGGCGTGATAAACCTCAAGAAAACGAGCGGCTACTCGGGCGGGCTTTGTTCGGACGGCAGCCGCGAGTACGTCGCGTTCTGGGTCGACTGGGGTGACGGAGCGGGTTGGACTCACGAAGGGACAACTTCGGTGCGCGTTCACGACATTAACAACATGCCCTCCAAGGGTTTGAAGTATGCGGTCTTCGAGGCTGTCGGCCTTTCCGGCCGTCGAAGACGATGTTCGACGGCGGTCACGGCGAAGGTTCGGGCGATCCTTTCTTGGCAGGTTGCGCCTCCGTCGAACGATCCGGACTACGTTCCCACTTGGGGCAATCGGGAAGAGACGACGATCCATATCCCGCCGGGTGCCTACGAAGACTACAAGCCGATTCTGGAGTCCATCAGCGGAGTTCCGGTATGTGGCATCGACCAGTCGACCGGCATGACGCCGTTGCCGTGGGATCAGCCTTTCGGAGGCGTACTCACGATCACGGGCTTCATCCCGAACGCGCCCGACATTTCGACACCCGACGTGGACAAGCTTCGCTATCGCGTGCAGATCCGCGAGGTGCCGCCATTGCCGGCGCTTCCGGGCCCGTGGCAAACGGTGGACAACACGTTCGGCATCTCCGTTATCGAAAGAATCGGAGCGGCGCTTCCGACCCAGTACGGCATCTCCCAGGAGATCCAGCCCGATGGGTACTACATCTATCGCGAGGATATGAACGTGGGTGGCCTCGGTTGGAGGCTCGTCCAGAATCGGGTGCTGGCGCAGTGGATCACCGCCGCGCCGATGACCGGAGTGTACGAGATCAAGGTCAATGCTAAGGATCCGACGACCGGAATCCTGTACGCGGCTCAAACGCTGCTGTGCACGGACGGTACGACGCGAACGACCGTCAAGGTCAAGCTCGACGAGATCGCACCGGACTGTTTGGTGCAGATCACAGGCTTCAGCACGACCGAGAACGGACCTGTCACTCCGATCGCGGGATGCGCGACCCTGAAGGCTGGGCACTGGATTCATGGAACGTACTCCGTGGCAGACGAGCACTTCGGCTCGATGTACCTCGACATTCAGCCGCAGGGTGTCCCTGGTGCGAACGGCGCGACGCCTGATCCGGCGTCCAAGGCGTACCCGATCGTCCCGACGCTCGGTGAGAATGGAACATGGAAGCTCGACACGACTCCGATGAGTGCGTGCGGTTACGTGATCCGGCTACGCGTCTGGGATCGAACGATCGTGAGCAGCAACGGCGGTTGGTACTGCGAAGACTTCGAAGGCTTCTGCCTGAAGACGTAGCGTAGACTAACCGAGAGAAGGCCCGGGGTTTCAGGCCCGGGCCTTCCTGTATTATCTGAGCATGCTTCTCGCAGCGATCGCGGCCTTGTCCATGAGCGTCAATTCGTCGGCTGAGCTTGCTGCGCTGAGGAAGGCGGACCAGACCGCGCGCCACTTCACAACCCCGCCCACGCAGGCCGAGTGGGAGAAAATCTCGCTTAGGGACGCCGCGCGCCGTAACCGAGTGCGTGAACTGCTCCTCGCCGACGAAGTCCGAACAGCCGAGGATTTCGACGCGGCCGCGCTTATCTTCCAGCACGGCGATAAGCCTGAGGATTACCTCTTGGCGCACGAGCTATCCGCTATTGCCGCATTCAAAGGGTCCTTTGGCAACCTGCCCGCCTTAACAGAGGACCGGTGGTTGGCGTCGCTCGGCAGGCTCCAAAGATGGGGTTCGCAGTTCGACGGGGAGGGCAAACTAAAGCCGCCAGATACTCGTGGGCCCGTTGTGACCGACCAAATGCGACGAGACTTCCTGCTTCCTACGCTGAAGGAGGTGCAGGAAGGCGGGTTCGACGCTGTCATGAAGAACCTCGACGTGCGCATCAAATATCTGACACGACGTTTGGACAAAAGGATATGGAAGGATTCGGATGGGTTGCGAAAGCTCCTCTCGTCATCGCGAAAGCGGGAGGTCGAGAGAGCGCTCCGGATCGTCGCCTCCGGAGAGTTAAACACTCCGGCCGACTACCGAAACGCATCTGCAATTCTCCTTCGCTCGCGGGAGCCGAAGGCACTTCTCCTGGCGCACGAACTGGCGACCCTTGCGATGAGTAGGAGGGACCGGGCGTCAAAGCGTCTTTTCGTCCTGTCTCTCGATACCTACATGGCAGCCACGGGCCTTTCGCCTCGCTACAGGGCCGGCAACGTTGCACCGGGTGTTCGCCGCGAACTGTTGCGAAACTTCGGAACTTGACGAGGCGAGTTTCGGGGTTATCGGCCACCCCGGCGCGATCTGTCCCAGAGCATCCAGTCGATCGACCCTATGTGGTCCATTGCTTGCAGATCCACCCGGGCAGCATGTTAGGTAACGCTTTTTCAGTTTTCAGAAGTGCTGTTTTATCCCCCCACTTCACCTTCCCTTTCCAGGCGGGCTACCCGATCGTCCGTCATCTCGTCACATTCCATATCACGTACATGTCGTGATTGCGCCGTCGACCGACTCAAGATTGTCGACCTCCCGCTCGGACGCAACCCGCATAGCCATCAGCCTGCCAGCGCCTGTCCCTGGGCACTGAGCTTGACAACGCCAACCGTTCTCTGATACAATATCCCGCTGGCAAGGCCTATGGGCAGTGCTGCAATAAAAATTGACTAATCGTCGGAGGGAGGCTCCTTGATCTAACGGGAACCTGCGGATTCTAAGCGATGGCGTCGAAGAAGTTCGACGCGGCCTATGAG
>JACDEQ010000180.1 GCA_013816225.1 Armatimonadota bacterium
AGCCCACGGAGGCTGCTGAGCTTGCCCAAATTAGGATTTCTAGGGTCGACGGGAACGTGACGAGAGCCAACGCGGCCAAATCGCCGCCGGACGACCCGATACTCGAACCGGGCGACCGGATTTTCGTTCCGCTTCGGGTCGGCGGCAATGAGATCACGGTTCTCGGCGCCGTAATGAAGCCGGGTCTTGTGCCGTTTACCAACGGCATGACGGTTTCCGAAGCGATTCGCGCCGCCGGAGGGCTTCGCGTCGACGGCGACGACACCCGGATTGCGGTTACGTTTCGGGCGGGCGGCTCTTCTGTGGCGAACCTTACAGTCCCTGGGTCCGATGTCGCGCTCGCCCCGGGCGATCAGCTGACGGTGCCGCTCCGGGTGACAACGGATCACGTGTATATTCGGGGAGCGGTCGCGCGCCCCGGAATGGTGCCCTATTCCCCGGGGCTAACCGTTGCCGCCGCCGTCAGTTCTGCCATGCCCGTGGAAGGAGCACGCCTCGATAAAGTCAAGATCGTTCGCAAGGGCCCCGACGGAAAGACGAGGACTACACCAGTGAACTTAGCAAAGGTCTCTCAAGGCGAAGCGCAAGACCAACCGCTCCTCCCTGGCGACGTGGTGGACGTTCCTTATCCAGGCAAGAGCTTCGGTATGCGCGAGAAGCTGCAGTTGGTGAGCCTCGCATTGTTCATCTATTTCCTATTCAGATAGGGCGAATTGGCTTATACACACGGCGCTCCGGAACCCATATCAGCGCTCAATAGGGTTCGATTGATCGAGTCGGGCGAGCCGCTCGTCGACCTGCGTGTCGAGATGAAGGATCTGCCGATCTTGCGCGAAACGGCCGTACCGTGGGTTCGGAAATCCGTAGCACATATGCTGTCGAACGCCAGGCTCGTCCTGCGCGATTATGACATTGGCTTGCGCGAGGCGTGGCGTTCGGTGGAGAGGCAGAGGTTCATCTACGACCGGTACTTCAACCGACTTCGGGAGGAGCACCCGGAGTGGACCTACGCCACGCTGAGGCGCATGACGAACCGGTTCTTCGCACCCTACGACCAGAAGGCGCCTCCGGGCCACTCGACCGGCGGGGCGATCGACGTTTGGCTTGTCGACTCGTCGGGGCAGCCGGTCGATCTATCAGGCAAGGGTGAGAGGTTCAGAGCCGCGCCGACCTTTTCTGCGCTGATTCCCAACGAAACGCGCAAGCTTCGCATGCTTTTGCACGACGCGATGACTGCAGCCGGGTTTACGAATTGTCGAGATGAATGGTGGCACTACAGCTACGGCGATGCCGGCTGGGCCGTTAGAGCTCATGGCCGAATGTGCATCTACGGCGCAACTGAGCCGCCCTTGGACGAGTACGTGTCACAGGACCGGCAGTTCGTCGAAGCTTTCCTGGCCGACCCACCGTTTTAATTGAATCGATGCCCGAGAAGCAACGTCATGATGTAGCTCGCGGGTTGGTAGAGAATCGTCCCGAGAATGCCTGGGTGCCCTTGTTGGCGAAGTACCAGGTTGTCGAGGAGGATAATCCCGAAGAGGATCATCGTGCCCGTAGTTCTGCTCCAAAGCATGAATCGCGCACCCATAGGTTCGGGCATCAGAAGCCCGAGGAGCCAATGGCCGTCTAAAGGGCCGATCGGCAGCAGATTGAACAGCGCCAGCGACACATTGAGCAGAACCGCCCAGAAACAGAACTGGACCGCGAAGTTGCTCAAATCGACGCCGTCTTTGGTTATTACGCGGAACATGAAGGCAAAGACCACGGCGATGATCACGTTCGTGAGAGGCCCCCATGCGACGGACTGAAACGCGTCCCATCGAGGGTGCTGCATCTTGGCGGGGTTGATGGGGACCGGCTTTCCCCAGCCGATTCCGAAGCCGGCCAAGGAACTCATTACGATGAGCGTCGCGCCCAAGGGGTCGAAATGAGCAACGGGGTTCAACGTAACCCTGCCGAACGAACTCGGTGTCGGATCGCCAGCAGAATCAGCGGATTTCGCGTGGCCGAATTCGTGCAATGCGATCGAACCAAATAGCACGATCAGCTTGATGATAAAGACGCTATCCATAGCCGTTGGGGAGTATGGCGCATGCGCTAAACTGGGGGAGCCAATGAGCAAGGGAATCGACCGCAGAGACTTTCTAAAAGCTGTAGGCGCGACCGGCGTAGGGCTGGCGGCCGGCCAGCTACCGACCTTCGCAGAAGCGCAAACGCCCAAGCCAGCCGGCCAAAGCGCGGCGGGGCTCCGAGCGCCGAAACTCGACAGCGTTCGCTTGGGCTTCATCGGCGTGGGCGCACGAGGCTCCGGTCACGTCGCCCAGATGCTCATGATCGAAGGCGTCGAGGTCAAAGCGATCTGCGACACGCACGAGCCGACGGCGCAGGCGTCGGTCAAAGGGTGCGTCGATAAGGGGCGGCCGGCTCCGACCGCCTACACCAACGGTCCCGAGAACTACAAGCGGATGCTCGAGCGGGACGACATCGACGCGGTGATCATCGCGACGCCTTGGGAGTGGCACGTTCCGATGAGCGTGGATACGATGCAAGCCGGCAAGCACGCGTTCGTCGAAGTTCCGGCAGCAATAACGGTCGATGGCTGCTGGGAGCTTGTCGATACATCCGAGCGGACGCAGAAGCATTGCATGATGATGGAAAACGTCAACTACGGCCGCGAAGAACTGATGGTTCTGAACATGTGCCGGCAGGGCGTTTTCGGCGAGCTTCTGCACGGTGAGGCGGCGTACATCCACGATCTCCGGGGCCAAATGCATGAGGTCGAGCGAGGAACCGGCTCGTGGCGGACGTTGCACTACATGAAGCGGAATGGAAACCTGTATCCGACTCACGGCCTTGGCCCCGTCGCGCAGTACATGAATATCAACCGTGGCGACCGGATGGATTACATGAGTTCGGTCAGCTCGCCGGCCAGGGTTCGGGCAATCTATGCCAAGGAGCACTTTCCCGCGGATCACAAATGGAATAAGGGCAAGTTCATCTGCGGTGATATTAACACCAGCATCGTCAAGACCGTTAAGGGGAAGACGCTGATGATTCAGTGGGATGAACAGCTCCCGCGGCCGTACACAAGGCACAATTTGATCCAGGGGACGAAGGGCGTTTGGGCGGGGTTCCCCGACCGCGTCGTGGTCGAAGGGATGAGCCCATCGACCGATTCTTGGCAGCAGGGTGAGGCTCTGAAGCCTTACTACGACAAATACGAGCATCCCCTGTGGACCCGAATTGGCGAGGAGGCGACGAAAGCCGGCGGGCACGGTGGCATGGACTTCGTGATGCTCTGGCGTATCGTCTATTGCCTTCGCAATGGCGAGCCGCTTGACCAGGATGTCTACGACGCAGCCTCGTGGTCGGTGATCACGCCGCTCAGCGAGAAATCGGTAGCGAACCGTGGGCGGACGGTGGATGTTCCGGACTTCACACGCGGCAAGTGGAAGACGATGAAGCCACTTGGCATCGTCACCTAGGGAACCCCTCATCCGGCCCTCGGCCACCTTCTCCGGGAGAAGGGCTAGTTGGACGCCCGCAGTTGATTGGCCAGCGAACGGCCCCTAAACTCGTTAGCCAGAAAGTCGGCGTCGACGACGAGGTCGTCGTAGCGCCACCAGCCGCTGGTCGGAAGAACCGCTTGCCTGCGGCCTGAGACAAGACGGACGTTGCTCTCATTAGTTTCGACGATGTTTCCCGGCTCGAGGGGCATGCGTACGTCCGCGCCAACGCGCCGCACTTCGACTTCCGTGGCTGTAAACGAAACGGCCGAGAGTTCGGGAATCCTGGCCGCAATGAGCTTGTAAACCCCTCCCGCGCATACCGCGCATATGCAGACAACCGCCAACAGCGCGCCCGCCCCGCGCTTGGCAGCCGCCCTAATCGCCGTCAGGCCACCCACCAGCAAGAGAAGAGCCAACACCGCCAACGCGCCCAGCCCTGCCCATTCGGCAGCCGTAATCTCCGGAATGAAGGTGGCTGTTTGCATAATCTGTAGCCCAAACTTGTCTACGCTGGGCTTCCAAGAATTTAGCCCGTTTGGGCGTGCGTGAGCTGGCTCGTGCCTTCGGATTTCGCGTCATCACGATACCTCTGCCGCAGGGAATGTGACGTGATGACGCCCTTTCTGAATCCTTTTCCGCCCAGCGGTTGACGTTTTGCGGCGGGAGGTGACGCCGATTCAGCGGTATTCATTATTGTCGTGTTTTTCAAGGACCGCAGGTTCACGGCATGGTGGTCCCACGCATTATTCTGAAGACCATTCATCGCGCCAGACGCAGCTTCCTCCTATGATACCTTCGGGAAATTCGCTGAGCCGATGTCAGCTAACTGGTGATCGAATCGCGACAAGCTGCCGAAGGGCTCACGCTTGGGCTGCCCGCCCGCCGCCATCCGTCTTTCGCACATCATAGCTCCTATTTTTCATTGAAGGCAGCTGCGAATCTCCATCCGTCTTGGTCAAGGGCGGATGATATCGCCAATTTGATGCCGCGCGCGATAGCCTGCAAATGGTCGGCCGTGAGAAATGCTGGCAGGCCGGCGAGCGGGTGCGCACTCACGAACGAGAGGGTGAGGTAACTACTAGCCCGTTTGATTGTTTTGGCATTTCCGCAACCTCTTCAACCGCCGAGCGTAGGAATTTCTACTCACGGCATCACTGCTTGGAGTCGAGATCGAAGCTGTGCGAGCGGTGTCTCGTTTTCAATTTCGGCCGCAAGCCAGGAGTTCCCTGCGAGAACATCGATCGGGCGGCGATCGGCGACATATTCGTAGGGTGGGCGCCTCCAGCCGAATCCGGGCAGGCAGCTTTCGGCCGAGTCGGCCCTGAACCGATCGTCTACTGGGCCCTCGGCAACGTGGAGGCCGGTTTGGCGGATCGCTTCTTGCATTACGGCGCAATAGGTGAGCACGGGTTCGAAAGTCTGCCGGTCGGTAACATGCACGAAGCACCCTCCGCAGACTTTGCCGGCGTGCTTGTTGAAGGTCGGCTCGAATTCGATCGGGCGGAAGA
>JACDEQ010000181.1 GCA_013816225.1 Armatimonadota bacterium
GCTGTGCATGATCGCGTAGTGGCTGTTCTCGGTCGTTCGTCCGCGAACGAGCTGAGCGGAATCGTGGTCGATGCCGTTACGCAGCTTGCTGATTACCAACGAATTGACTTGTCCGAAATTTCCCGGCTTCGCCAGAAAATACATATCGCTTGCGTCGCCAACCGCTAGGCGCGCGTCTCCGGAGATTGGGTAAACGACTGAAAGCAGTCCGCTCGTTTTTAACCGCACTGGCACGGCGTTGTCGCTGTTCTCCTCACCTCTAACTAGCCAGTAGTTGCCCAGCCCATCTAGGGAGGGCTCCGGATGGCGGAAATTTGGGTACCTGTTTTCAGGAATCGCTTCGCTCCAGAGAGTGAAGCCGTTGGTTCGGTCCAAGAAGTACGCAGTACTCCCATCCGTAGTGTAGACCCTGTTCGCGTCACATTCAACCTCGGCCCCGTTGAGGACTCGAACCCAGCCGGCAGTTCCATCTTCGTTTAGTCGTCTGAGAGGGTATGCGTAGTAAAGTTCGTTCTCTGGCCCGAAGGCTACCGAGGCATCGCTGTCTACATATTCGGTCATCAGAACGAAACTTCTTACCACGTTCCCCATTACGTCATAAACGATCATCTGGCTAGGACTACCGTCCCGAAAATTGATAAAGCAAGCCAGATTGCCTTCCGAATCCCATTCGAGATAGCCAAAAACCTGCTCTGCTGCTATCGATCTTGTCCAAACCGCACCGCCATCGGGGTTTACCTTGATCATGTCTGAGTAAAAGCCTTGGAGCGTATAGTTGCTGCGCAAGATGTAGCAATTCCCATCGGCGTCTAGGGCCATGTCCATGACCGTTGAGTTCGACTGAAAGTGCAAGCTCCATTGAAGCGTGCCTCCAGCCGAGTATTTTGCGGTAAAGCCGGGCCCGCCTCGGGCCGATACATAGAGATTTCCGACTGAATCAGGCTCCAGGAGCATTCCAGCCCCGGCAATGCCGGACCTGTGCCACTGTAGTTCGCCCGAGCTTGAGAACTTCGCAATCGATCCCACGTCTCCGCCGCCTTTGCCGGGCTGTTGATAGTAGAAGGCGACGAAAGCCCCACCGTCTATTGCTGGAGCAATGTCGCACACCCCCTTCGCGCCACCACCCGGATTTTCAGGCCGCCATTGGGTACGCCAAATCACGTCGTCGGCCAGTGCGGCACCCGCCTGAAGGGAAAGGATCGCTGCAAGCAGAAACTTCATTTTCTTCTCCCTTGCGCATAACTGCGTAACATGAACCGCGAGGCGCGGACGATCTGCAACTTGACTATATACGAATTGCGCCGCCTAAGCAAGGAGAATTCGCACCAATTTAGTAGAGATATGTACCGGCTTTAGTAGAGATATGTACCGGCCCGCCTTCGCGGGAACATGGGAAGCTTTCAGCGGAGTTACGAGCCAGTGTAAACATGGGGGCTAACGTTCGACATGAGCGGCTCGATGGAAGGGTTAAGCGTCAGTGTTTGGAACCCAGTGAATACGAGTAGATGTGGCAAAGACCAAATTCATCGTTGAGTTCACGTTCGTATGACATACCCACTTTCTCTGCGACTCGCACGGACGCCGCGTTTCCTGGAGTTATAAGGCAGATCAGCCGCTCAAGGTTCAAGACAGTCCGCGCATAGCTCACGATAGCCGATGCTGCCTCGGTGGCAAAACCTTCGCCCCAGCGGTTCTTGTCGATGAGAAAGGCGAGTTCGTCTTCGTGTTTCCCTCCAATCTCCCAGGGTAGAAGACCACACCTTCCCAGGAAGGCGCCGGAGGCGCGCTCCACGGTGGCCCACAGGCCAAGTTGCGGGAACCTGGGATGGCCGTGAAGGAACCACTCCAGTTCTTGCTTCGTTTCTTCGAGGGTCCGCGTTCCGTCCGGGAAGTACTGGCGAATCTCAGGATCGCAGTACAAAGCAAACAGAGCGTCTAAGTCTTGCAGCTCCAGATGGCGGAGAACAAGCCGGGGAGTTTGCAAGATAACCATGGGGCTACGGAGGTTTTTCTAGATCGTAGTCGTTTCCGTACGACTTTGGGTGTACATCATAGGCGCAGTGCTTCCACCCCGATACATATCCATTCCAGGTCGGCTTCCGCGTCGTGAAATTGTATCCAGAGGCGTTGCGCTTCATAGTTTTACCGCTTAAAAGAGAAAATGGAACAGCGGCCGTTCCTTTTTTCACCAGCAGTTGTCACAGATCGAGCGAAACTCGACAATAGATTATTAGAAGGGCCGTTCACTGAACGTCGCCCTTGACAACAAAACAAATCTGGAGGAAGAAATGAAATCTATCAAACTTATGGCTTTGGCCGCAACGATCGCGAGCGGGACCGTTGCAGCGAATGCTCAGGTCGTCGACTTCGAGGACCTCTTGAACAATGGTGTTGGGTTCACCCTTTATGGCGACAACGTCGATTCGGGTGGCTACAACTTCGCGTCTCTGCTCCACGTCGGCGATCCTCAGGCGATCGCTTCATGGTCCGACAACTCGTTCGGAGGCTACACGGGCTCGACGGCCATCTTCGCCAACTACTTCGACGACGGCCTCATGATGACGGAGATCGGCGGCGGCCCGTTCGACGTGTTCTCCATCGACATGGCCGATGTGTTCCTGCAGGGTTCCGGCATGCTGGTAACCTTCACCGGTATCCATTCCGACCTGTCGGTAGATGTCAACGTGATCGCCCTAACCGATGGGTCGACGCTCGATACCTACGCGCTCACGAACATGACCAATCTCATCAGCCTGGAGATCGTAGACGGCGACCTCTCTGGTAACGACGTTCAGATCGACAACTTGGTCGTAGTTCCGGAACCAGGCACGCTAGCGGTTCTGACTATGGGCGTTGTTGCATTGGCTCTTCGCCGCCGCAAATAGAAATCGGTCGCACCCCGAAAGCGACGCTCACAAACGGGCGTCGCTTTCTTCATGCGTTCCCAGGACCGCCTTCACGAGTTCTCCTGTCGTCTCTAAAATGAGAGACTCAGGAGATCTCGAATTGAAGGCCGGGTTCTGCCGAGATATCACCGGGCCCTCGCCTATTCCAAAAGAGGACGTTTCAGCCTCCGGCTAAGTGGTTTTTGATTCCTTTTTCCAAGAACTGACGTGATCGGTATTCCGGCTTTGTCTTTAGTGCATCGCTATCGTACATTGGGAAACCCAGGCGAGCGGCGTGGTCCCGCGGCTGTGTGAGCCAAACTCGCTCGACAGCGAGAAATTCACGATCACGACTTCACAAAATGGGCCGAAGAGAACGGGGTCGGGGATCAAGAACTCAAACCGCCGATGAAGCACTTTGCTCGACCCGCAGGCTACAAGGCGCCAAGAACGGTCGTGGGGAGGCCAAAAGGTTTAGGGTGTCTCCAAGCTCCACCAGTGGCAAACCGTTGTATCATGCAGTATGCGCAGCTTTGTCCTCGCCGGCTTCTTGTTCTTTGCGTCGATGGCAGCAGGCCAGAATGGATTCACCGGCCTGGTCACTGCCTCGGGCTCGCCCGTCGCGGGGGCCCGGGTCACGCTCTTCACACCGAATCTGGGCCAGTTCTTCGAGGCAAGGACTGCAGGCGACGGCCGCTACACGATTAGCGACGTGCCTCCTATGTCCTACCGCATGGGTGTCGCCAAGGTGAACCTTGGCTACCAAGAGATCCAGGTGGACACCAACGGCGGCATGCAAACGGTCGACTTCGCGCTGCAGCCGGAAACGCACCCTGGACAGTGGAGCACCGCCGGCAACACCCTGCCCGAGTTCCTCGATGCGACGGACATAGCTGTCCTTCTGGCGAACGGCAAGATCTTCTACTGCCATGACACGGTGGATCCGATCCTTTTCGATCCTGTGACCGGCCTGAAGACGTTCCCTGCCGGATTCTGGCTGCCAAGCGGATGTATGAACGGAACATTGGGAATCGATGGCAAAGTGTTCTTCGCGGGCGGGCAAGAAGGGAACGATCCTGGGAGCTTCACCGATGCCGTGCGATACGTTCGAACGTACGATCCGGCAACGAACTCTTGGCAAAGGCTGCCTGATCTGCTGCAAGAGAACGGCCGCTGGTATCCAGGATTCGCACGGCTCGCCGACGGGTCTTATTTGGTCATGGGCGGCGGTACACGACCCAAGGCCGAGCGTACCGACACCTGCGAGTGGTGGAATCCTGTTACGCAAAGCTGGTCGTGGACCGGCTCGATGCTCAATCCGGCCGAGTTCCCACCTGCGGCGCTCCTGCACAATGGGAAGGTGTTGATCACCTGGTCTCCGCCCCAGCTCTTTAACCTGGCGACGGAAACGTGGACTGCAACAGGCGACTTTGTCCAGCCTGACCGGGGCTGGCCCAACCACTCAGATCACTCGATCATCGTGCTCTCAGACGGGCGTGTCGCCGCGATCGGTGTTCGCAAGGGGCCGGGCAATAACCAGTTCATGGGCGAAATATACAATCCTCTAACGGAGAGATGGAGCCTCACGTCAAATCCCGGTCTTGTCCGCCTTCAGCCCGAGGTGGTTCAGCTTCCGGACGGCCGCATCTTTGTGGGGGCAGGCGAGGGCGAGGGGGATTTGGGCGGGATCCCCAACACGCTCGGAATAGTCAAGTGGACCGATCTATACGACCCCTCGACGAATGCGTGGCGACGCATGGCCGACATGAACCACTTCCGCGAGTATCACGCGGTGACGCTGCTCGTGCCTGACGGGCGCGTGCTCACGACAGGCGGCACTCGCATCAAGTTTCAGTTCGGGCCGACGAGCGCGGGAGTCGAGGCCTTCTCGCCTCCCTATCTGTTTCGGGGCGTGCGCCCGCGAATCGGAAAGCTGGCTTCGACTCTGATCCGAGGTTCTCGGCAAAAGATCACGATCACCCCCGCGACCCGGATCACAAGCGTTGTGCTTATCGGAACGCAATCGACCACTCACTGGGTGGACGGCGGCATCCCTCGCCGCGTTGTTTTGCGACCTGGGCAGGTGGGCAACACCGTTACCTTTGATCTGCCCTCCAACACAAATC
>JACDEQ010000017.1:0-8683 GCA_013816225.1 Armatimonadota bacterium
CGTTTCGCCCCTGCCCAATGCTTATCGGCGACTTCGTCGGCACATCCCACCTTGGGCCACCACTTTTCGGCCACCAAGTGGAACGCGATTCTGCCTTCCCCAATCCCACTTTCGAATACTTCTCTGGAGCGGACTCGATCAGTCCACCCGCCGTTTTCACCATCTCAAATCACAATCGTTTTCAAAATAGTAGACGTACGAGAACGTTTATTTGCGCAGTTCTCTCTCGGGCGGCGTTGCCCTTGTTCCATGGAGCGGGACCTCCGCAAAATGCCCAAGGCATAGACGCCGCAAGGCCGCTGCTCGGAGCATACTTATGGCTTGCAACTCTCGATCGGGCTTCCAGAAAGATGGACCGACACCATCGGACGCCGATAATGGGAGGCCGGCATGAGTATTTGTGGAAACAGAGATCGATTCTACCGACCCGTTGGATCACCTTCCCGATAGGCGGGAGGCTCCTGAATCCTCTGCGCGCGTCGTCTGGAACCTCGCCTGGCCGATCATTGCCCTCAACTCGCTCCAAGTCGTTAACAGCCTTTTGGACGCGAAGTTCGTGTCTGCGCTCGGGCCGGCTTCGCTCAACGCATCGGGTGCGTCTCAGAGCTTCGTTTTCCTCATCGTGAGCCTCGCGTTCGCCTTGGGTATAGGCGCGACCGCACTTGTTAGCCGGTTCCATGGCGCGGAGCAGCGCGAGGACCTGATTAAAGCGAGCCGCCAATCTACTTCGCTCAGCCTAGTCATCGGCATTTGCCTCTCCGGAATCGCCGCGGCTCTGATTCCGCAGATATCTGCGCTCTTTGTCGACCGTGATGGCCCGGCCTACGGCGAGATGCTTCGGTATCTCTACCCGCTAATGGCGGGCATTCCGGCTCTGTACGTGTTCAACGCGCTCGCATCCTGTTTACGCGCAGTGGGCGATACGAAGACGCCGATGTACGTCTCGGGATTCCAGATTCTGATCCACATCATCCTGAACTACATTCTCATCTTCCCGAGCCGAGAGATACATTTCCTCGGCACGACGATGGCGCTGCCCGGCGCGGATTTGGGCATCGCCGGCGCGGGCTGGGCGTTCGCAATCAGCGCATGGGTTTCGGCCCTTCTGTACTTCCCGGCGTCGGGCCGCACCGTCCTCGGCTCGACTTGGCGCCTGCAGATGATCGAGGGCCAGTGGGCGAAGCGCATTCTGAACATCTCGCTGCCCGCTTCGCTCATGACGATCATCCGCGTGACGTCCTTTGCGGTTTTCTCCATGGCCTTAAAACACACGGCCGAAGGCGAGGCGGCTCTCGGCGCGATGCGGGTGGGAATCTCCATGGAAGCCATCGCGTTCATGCCGGCGTTCGGATACATGATTGCGGCGTCTGCGCTCGTGGGCCAATCGCTTGGTATGAAAAAACCAGATCGGGCTGAATCACTCGCTTGGTCTGCGACCAATCAAGCGGTGCTCTTGATATCGGCCATGTCGGTGATCTTTCTGGTTTTCGCACCACAGTTTTCCGCGATTTTCGTGGACGACCCGGCTCAGCGAGCGATCGCGATCGACTACCTTAGGATCGTTGCCATCACCGAGCCTCTGTTCGGCTACGCCATGGTACTGACCGGTGCCCACCAGGGCGCAGGGGACACCGGAAGGCCAACCTGGGCGAACTTCATCTCGTCGTGGCTTATTCGCGTTCCTGCGGTGTGGTTCTTCGCGGTCTACATGGGCTTTGGAAGCACGGCCGCTTGGATCGCGATGTCCGTGTCGCAGGCGATCAACGGCCTCATGATGATACGGCTGTTTAAAGCCGGACGCTGGAAAGGTAAGACGGTATAGGACTTAGTCGAACTCCCACACCGCTGAGAATTCCGTGCTAAAATCAAACATAGGCGATCGAAAGAGGGGCAGCGGCCGGAAACAGTTCGCCATGCAGCCGCGCGGCATATCGGTCCGTCATTCCCGACACGTAGTCGACCACACCCTGAAGGCCGCTATATCCGTTCGGAAGCAACTTTGGTCTGTTCGCGTAATGGTCGAACAGCGCGTGCACCAAACCCTGCGCCTCAACGACATGGGGCAGCCTGCTCGGATAGTCCAGATAGAAGCTCTCGAAAAGATACTCCTTCATGAAGTTGGTCAGCTCCAGCATCCTCGCGCCAAACCCGACCATTGGCTTGCCGGCGCTATTCTCGATTAGGTCGATCACCATTTGGCCGATGCGCGTGCCATGTGTTTCACCGATTTCGACAATTTCTGAAGGCAGATCTTCGATTCGCAGCCATCCCGCCCGCAAAGCATCGTCGAGGTCGTGATTCAGGTATGCAATCCTATCGGCCACCCGAACCACGGCGCCTTCGAGCGAAGGGCAGTTTTCGCCGTCGTACGCAACCAAGTCGGACCGCCCTTTGCTGTGCCCGCCGATGCCTTCAAGCGTCTCGTGCGTGAGATTCAGCCTTTCGAGAACGGCCAAGACCCTTAGGCTCTGCTCGTAGTGCCGGAATCGTTGCGCCGGGTCCCTTGCTCTGAGCGCGTCATCCAGCGCGGCCTCGCCCGCATGGCCGAATGGCGTGTGTCCAACGTCGTGGCCGAGCGCAATTGCTTCGGCCAGGTCCTCGTTCAAGCTTAGGGCGCGCGCAATCGTCCGCGATATCTGCGAGACCTCCAAAGTATGCGTCAGCCGGGTTCGGTAGTGATCTCCCGCAGGCGCGATAAAGACTTGTGTTTTATGCATCAAGCGACGAAACGACTTACTGTGCAGGATGCGGTCGCGATCCCGCTGGAAGCAGGTTCGAACCGGATCCTGCTCCTCATCGATCTCGCGGCCGTGGCTGTCTTTTGCGAGCGAGGCGAAGGTGGACAGGCCGCTTCGCTCCCGATCCTCAGTCTGCTCTCGTACGTGCATCCTCAACCCCTTCCGGGACAGGAGATTCGATCGCGCCCGTTGCCAGCCGGTAGACTTCCAGGACTCTTTCGCAGGCGTCGGAATGCGTCCAAGACGCCACGGACTTGCGCGCGTTTTCCGACAAACGCCCGAGCAGAGCGGGATTTCCAAGCACGTTCAGCACGGTCTCGGATAACTGTAAAGCGCTGTTGCCCACCACAAGTCCATTTTCGTTGTTTCTAATGGATTCGCTCGCCCCCCCGCCGCGAACCGCCACGGCCGGCAAGCCATAGGTCATGGCCTCACCGATGACCAACCCTTGTGTCTCCGTGGTGCTCGCGAACATGAAAAGGTCAGCGCCGAGATAGTACTTGTCAACCTCGGATCGGGGAACGGCCCCAGTGTACTTGACTCGGTCGCCGATTCCGAATTCTCGCGCGAGGCGTTGAGATTCCTTCCGATAGGCCCCGTCCCCTACGATCCACAAACGCACGTCGTCGCGTCTTTCGAGAATTTCCTTTGCGGCCTCTAGAAGGATGGCGATATTCTTTTCTTTTGCAACGCGCCCCACATAAAGAATCACCTTTTCTCCGGGGCGGGCACCGATTTCTTGCCGTGCCTGCTCTTTCGGCATTTTACGCCGCTCGGGATTACCCGTCGCTATCACCGTAATCGGCGTCTTGACCGAATGCCTTCGCAGCGAATTTCTCGCAGGCTCGCTCGGCGCGATAACCTGGCTGCACCGATTGTAATAATAGTTAGTGTGCTTGGCGATTTTATATCGCGTGTACACCTTTGGCACATACGGCACGTAGTGGACGTATCTTTCGTACAGCGTGTGATACGTGCTCACGATAGGAATCCCGTGCGATTCTGCCCAACGCAAACCGACGAAGCCGATGGTATACGGCGTATGAGTGTGCACAATATCGAACGAGTGCTTCCGAAAGTGCCGTAGCATCGGATAGAACGGCGGCACGGCGAGCGGATACTCCGGAATAAACGGCAGCTGAACCGATGGAAACCGGTAGATATTCGGGTCGGCGTCCTTATGCTTGCTGAAGGCGGTAGTAAAAATATGCACCGAATGCCCCCGAGTTCGCAATTCTTCCACGAGTGCTTCGATGCTCACCGAAACACCGTTGACGATTGGACCGTAACTATCCGAAAATATCGCGATTCTCAATTAGTTTTAGTCTGGATTGCGGCCATACCCCTCGACAAAGTTCACGATGCCGGAAAGCCTGAATCTGCGCTGGTTCCCCACCGTTCGGTGATGCTCGAGCCAGCCCCGATTGGTATAGCGGCGTACCGTCGCAGGGCAAACGCCCAAAAGCCTCGCGGCCTCTTCGAGATTAAGCTGCGGGTCGACCATGCGCATAATGAGGTCCTCTCGCGACTCCCGAAATTCCGTTGAATAGTACTTCTGCGTCACGTTGTCGTCGTAAACACTCGCGAGAAACTTGATGTTCTTTGGCATCTGCTGCCATATCAGCTCGAGGTCCGGCTCAATGACAGCGATTACAGCGGGCGTTCTTCGGCGTCTCGGGCGGGGAGCTTTCATTTTCGTCGGTTTGAGCTTCACGGGCTTGCCGTTTTCTTCCGTGACGATTTCCAAAGATCGCTGAGCCGGCTTCGGCGCGGGCTTGCCCGTGTAGGAACGCGTAAAAGAAGGCAGCGAGTTGACATCGACACCGATATCCTCGACATCCGGCGGGTCTTCGGTTTTCTTCACGTCGAGAAATGCTCTCTCGATATAACTCATCGCATCAAGATTATCTTTTCTCATTTATTTTCTCCTATTACTAGCATACTATCTCCAAAACTCAAAAAACGATATCCGACCAGCAGAGCTTCCTCGTATGCCCGCACCAGGTTGTCGCGGCCGGACAATGCCGAAACCATGAGCATCATCGTCGTCTTCGGTAAGTGAAAATTCGTGAGCATCGCGTCGATAACTTTAAACCGATATCCGGGAGTGATAAATAGCGAGCTGCAGCCCGAGCCGGCTTGAACCACTCGATCACCGACTGCCGCGCTCTCCAACGCGCGCACCGACGTAGTGCCCACTGCGATAATTCTGCCTTTAGCATTGCGAATTACCCGTGCCGTTTCAGGTGGGATCAAGTAGCTTTCACCGTGCATTTTGTGCAGGGCTAAGTCATTGTTCTTGATGGGCCTAAAGGTATCGATGCCGACGTCGAGAGTAATGTAAGCGACGTTCACTCGGGCTTTCCGTACAGATTCCAAAAGAGCGGCGGTGAAATGCAATCCAGCCGCCGGCGCCGCGGAGCTACCGTCGTGCTCGCAGTAAACGGTCTGATACCGATCTGGAACAGGAACCTCCGAACGAATGTATGGCGGCAGCGGGGTCTTGCCAATTTCCGCCAGTCTTTCCCGGAGGTCTCGTTCCTCCTCGAATTGCAGCAGCTTGCCCCCATCGTCGAGCGTAGCCTTGATTGTTGCGGCCACTCCCCCGTCAAACACGACTCGAGTGCCTTGGGGCAACCGCCGCCCCGGCTTCACCAACGCTTCATATTCGCCATGGCCGACCTCACGCAATAGGAGCGCCTCGACCTTCCCACCCGTCGCCTTTTCGCCAATCACACGCAGGGCGCTAACACGAGTGTTGTTCAGAACTAGCACGTCACCCGGCTCAAGGAAATCCGGCAACCGGCTGAAATGCGAATGGGTTAGTTCACCATTGTCCATAACAAGCAGACGGCTTGCGTCCCGCGGCTCGAGCGGCGTCTGAGCGATTGCCGATTCCGGGAGCACATAGTCGAAATCTTGGAGCGAGTTTATGCGATCACCTCACTAACTTGTAAAAGCGAAGAAATCCTGCCGGCCGTAAAATCTGCCGACGCTTCGCGATCCAACAGAAGCGCGCCCATTCCTGCGTCCGTCGCGCCGATAAAATCATCCTCCAAACTGTCGCCGACATGGACGGTCTCTTCAGCCGTTGCGCCACCCTGGGCAAGAGCTTCGATGAATATCCTGCGATCGGGTTTTTCGTATCCGAACTCGAGAGATGCAATTGCGAAATCGAATAAATCGCTCATCTGCAAATTATCCAGCACTTCGAAAAGCGTGTGGTCCCAATTGCTAATTATTCCTATAATAATCCCTTTGTCTCTAAGCGCTTCGACGGCAGGAAGAACATCTGGATAAACCGACCACACGTGGCTGCTCGGCCCAAAGACTCGCTCTCGAAAAATAGTCAAGGCGTCTCGGGCGATCGACGGGTCGGCGCCCACGGCGTCGAGCCAAGCTGCCATTTGCCTGTCCCAAAGCTCATGTATGCCCTGCCGATCGCCGATTTTTTCGAGGGCGAACTGCTCTGCGCGAAACTCGGCTGACACGTGCTCATACCGGTCTCGGGCTTCGTCCAAATCCACTGTAATGCCTAAATCCTTGACAGCTTCTCGGGCGATGGCACCGGGATCCCACCGATGATCGATCAGTGTGCCGGCAGCATCGAAGGTAACGAGCGTGATCATCGGCGTAGCCGTCCAAGCAGCCAAACCGCCCCCGAAAGCGCAAGACTTGCCAAAACCATCGTGGTCAAGGGAAAATAGAAGCTGAATCCTTCCCGTTCGACGCGAATATCTCCGGGAAGCCGGCCAACTCGGAGCCCGGGAGCCGCGTGGCCGAGCATCAACAGCAGACCTAGCCCGGCTATGCCGAGCCCGGCGAACAGCAGAAGTCTGCCCATGTCTCCCACGGAATCTATTTGACATAACGGGTGCCGGAAATGCAAGTTTTGTGGATAATTTTAGACAGTTGTCACTTTTCGCCGGGCAGAATGATGCCCCGCAGGATCACCCTCTGCGCCGCGAGGAAGACAATCAGTGTCGGAATCGCGGCCAAGGTCAGCGCTGCCATAAGGACCCCTTTCGGTGCTCGGCTCTGAAGCTGATAAATCCACACCGTTATTGTCCACATCCGTTCGTCTTGGGCAACGAGGAACGCGAACATAAAGGCGCTGTAGGCCGCCATGAACGACGTAAGAGCGATCACCGCCAAGACGGGCTTGCTGAGTGGTAATGTAATCCTAAATAGCATAGTGGTTTCCCGCGCACCTTCGATCTCGGCATTCTCATAGAGGTCGCGCGGCAAGCTATCGAAGAAGCCTTTCAAAAGGTATATCGAGTACCCCGAGGCTGCGGCGGGCAATACCAAGGCGGCGAACGTGTTGAGCAATCCGAGATCGCGCAAAAGGAGGAAACCAGGGATCATCGTAACCTCGGCTGGGAACGCCATGGTAGCCAGCAGGAACAGCAGAATCTTTCCTGCCGCGGGCAAGTTGTATCGCGACAGCGCATAAGCAGCGAGCGGGTTGACGATGAGGTGCGTCAGCACCGCGAGCAGGCAAAACAAGAACGTGTTCCAAACTGCTCGGCCATGCAGCAAGATGTAATCCAGCACGAACGCATAGTTCTTGAAGCTGTACTCCTTGCGCATCGGCGATGCTTCTCGCTGGACGTACGCGGCGTCGTACCTGGCCTGCGGAAGCGTCTTTTCTCCGGTCAGCGCCTTCCACTTCTTGTCAGGATTGTCCTCTCGATAACGGAGAGGAAGCTTGTTAGCGTAAAACTTGCGGAACTCCGGCAACTCGGAATCGGGCGCGATCTGCTCGAACGTTTCGGCCGTTCCGCGAGTCTCGGCCGGTACCCTGTTGAACTGATTGTTATAAGTGGAGCGCAAGTACTGTCGCCACTGCCCTTGGACAGTTATCGGAATCCGATATTGCGGACCCAACCGAGCCTTGAATTCCAGCCAATCCCTCCACTTTCGGTCACCCGCAGACCTCCACTTGCCGCTCGTGAACCGTTCCGCAGGCGGCTCGACGGTTTGGAAGACTATGTTCTGCTCGATATAAATCTCGTTGATCGCCGCTACCGTCTTGTAGCGCTTTCGTAGGAAGTCCTGGTACTTGCCGTTGACCTTGGACGAGATCCTGCCCGGACCGATGCGGAAGCCCACCTGCCACCAATCGAGCGGCATCTCGCTCAAGAACTTCTCGTATCGCCCGACCTCGGAATCTGCAAGCGGATTCACCGGCACGGGTTTCTCGGTCTGCGTCGATGACATCAATGCGGTCGCGTCTTCCTGGCCATAGAACCAGGCGGCCGTGTCGACCATTCCGGCGTACTTGTCGTCTACGTATTTGCGGAAAAGCTCGTAATCCTGCTTCCAATAGGCAGGAACCACGCGGTTGTCGTTCTGATCCGTGGCTCCCTTCATTGCCGTTGCCACCATCAGCAGAAATGGGTAGACCATGGTCAATCCGCCGAGCGTGAGCAACAGGTACAAGACCGCGAGGGCAATCCGCGTTCGGGTCGTCTTTCGGCCGACCTTCGAGATAAGGGGCACGGCGGTAACTTACCTCAACGGCGGTATCCTTCGAGGGTGAGTTTCGACGCCCTAAAGTGGCAGGACGGCACGCTGCTGATTCTCGACCAGCGGCAGCTGCCGTCGGACGAAGTTTGGATATCCGCCGAGGGGTGGCGAGACGTCGCAAACGCCATAACGAGCATGGCCGTTCGTGGAGCGCCGCTGATCGGGGTGGCTGCGGCGTATGGGCTTGCACTAGCCGAAAGTGCCGGCGATATTCCCGCCGCTTACGAAGGGCTTCTGGCCACACGGCCGACCGCCGTAAATCTGCGCTGGGCGCTCGACAGGGTTTCCAACTCCAATGTCCCCGCATTGCAAGAGGCCCAAAGAATCGAGTCCGAGGAGAAAGCTAATAACGACGCCATCGCGCGGCACGGCGCGTCGCTGGTTCCCAATGGCGCCGGAGTGCTCACGATTTG
>JACDEQ010000017.1:8693-16914 GCA_013816225.1 Armatimonadota bacterium
GCTCTCGGCATCATCCGCGAGGCTTATCGGTTCGGCAAGATCTCGAACGTCTTCAGTTGCGAGTCCCGGCCCAGGATGCAGGGGCTCCGGCTCACCGCCTGGGAATTGACTCGCGACGGGATTCCGTTCCGATCTATCGTCGACGGCGCTGCCGGCGCGCTGATGGCGAAGGGCGAAGTGCAATTTATCGTCACCGGCGCGGACCGCATCGCAGTAAATGGCGATGCCGCGAATAAGATCGGAACCTACACCCTTGCAGTTCTGGCGAAGCACCACAGCATCCCGTTCGTGATTGCCGCGCCCAGTAGCACCGTCGATTTCGGCACGATCTCCGGGCTCGATATTCAGATCGAGGAGCGCGATGCAACAGAGATCACTGTCACGGAAGGGATCGCGATTGCCCCAGACGGAACCGAGGTCTGGAATCCCGCCTTCGATGTCACTCCAGCCGCGCTCATCTCGCATATTGTCACCGAGGCTGGTGTTCGCTCGCCGCCATTCCACGAGAGCTTGACAACTACAGCTCCGGTACGAAGCGCGTGACAACAGTCGAATACCTCCGTCACCTGTCACAGTTCGCGCATAACGAAGTGGTCGAGGCGCTTGATGGAGTGACTGAAAAGCAGGCCTGGGCAGTGCTTCCCCAACGTGGCTCGGACTACCTGCACTCAGATGGCTCGATCCACGGCATCACGCTGCATATCGCCAGCGCCAAGATCATGTACGCAAGCATGTCATTTCGCAACACCGAGATTCGTTTGGCGCGATTGCGCCGAGCGTATCGAGAAGTTCGAGCCAAACTGGCGGCGGCCCTCGACTACCTCGGCGAGTCTCAACGCTATTGGCTGGAAACCTGGAAGTCGCTCACCGATGACGAACTGACGCGGGAGGTCGACCATTTTTCGGGTAGGAAGTGGCCCGTTTGGCAGGCGATCAGAACGATGATCCATCACGATTCATGGCACGGCGGCCAGCTCGTCGTCCTCCGCTACGCATGCCCCGAATTCGACCAGCGACCGCCCTCGGTCGCGGAAGACATTCGCACTCACTGCGGCGAGCTTCCGTCCTGGTGATCATCCCTTCATAGCTAATTTTGTTTCTCGGGGCGAACTAACCTCTGGGAGACCGCGTAGGACGAATAGTGTTATTACGAGGTCGTGCAGATCCCCCAAGGGCCTGGAAGCATCCTTTGAGCCCTTTTGATTGTTCGACACACCTCGTATTTTAGTTGCCGACCCGGGCCCATCCCCCCGATGCCTGGGCCGGCTTCCTTTTGAATTGGCACCTTCGGTGTCATGATTCCCTCGTGACGATCCTGCGATTTGCAGCCGACCTGCGGAGCTTGCCTCAGCCCGTCATGTTCGTGCCGACCATGGGTGGCTTGCATGAAGGGCATCTGAACTTAATTCATGCAGCGAAACGGCACGGCGGAACCGTCGTCGCGAGTATCTTCGTCAATCCGACCCAGTTCGGCGACCGGGCGGACTTCGACGCCTACCAGCGAGATTTGGGCCGCGACGGCGAGCTCGCGGAGGGCGCAGGGTGCGACGTGATCTTCGCGCCTTCGGTCGAACAGATGTACCCCGGTGGCACCGAGGCGACGAGGGTTCATGTGCCAGAGGTAACCGACAAATGGGAAGGTGAACATCGGCCGAGCCATTTCGACGGCGTGGCTACGGTAGTCTCGGCCCTGTTCAATATGGTGCGGCCTGCGAAAGCCTTTTTCGGCCAGAAGGATTGGCAGCAGTGCGTGGTCGTCGCAAAAATGGTCCGCGACCTCGGCTATCCGATTGAACTCAGATTCGAAGAGACCGTGCGAGAGCCACACGGTTTAGCCATGTCCTCAAGAAACGAACGGCTGTCCGCTGATGCGCGACGGCGTGCAGCCGTCCTCTACACAGCCATTCGGAAAACTGCCGACGAGTTCAGGTTGGGCGGCGAGCCTAGGGCTGCCGAAGCGAACACGTCTACGATCCTACTCCAAGGGGGGTTCGAATCGGTGGACTACGTGGCGATTGTCGACGAAGACACGCTCGCACAGGCCGACTTGCCAACGGGACAACACCGAGTCATTGCGGCAGCTCAGATCGAGGGCGTGCGCCTCATCGACAACATCAGGGTTTAGGCTTCTCGCGTAAGAGCAAGCCCATCTCCTCCCATTGCTTGGAGTCTATCTCGCCCGGCGCGTCCATCATCGGGTCGTATCCGCCCGCGATCTTGGGGAACGCCATCACCTCGCGGATGTTCTCGTCGCCCGTCAGGAGCATGACGAGCCGGTCGATGCCTGGCGCGATGCCGCCGTGCGGCGGAGCGCCCATTCTGAAGGCTTCCAGGATATGCCCGAACCGCTCCTTCTGCGTTGCTTCGTCGACACCCAGCAGGCTGAAGACCTTGGCCTGGACGTCGGGACGGTGGATTCGAATGCTGCCGCTGGCCCATTCGGTGCCGTTGCAGACGATGTCGTAGCAGTCCGCGCGAATTCGGCTCGGATCACTCTGCAGGTATTGAATATCGTCAGCCTTGGGACTTGTGAACGGGTGGTGCGAGGCTTCCCAGCGCGACTCGTCGGCATCCCACATAACGAGAGGAAAGTCAAGCACCCAGCAGAATGCCAACTTGCGCGGATCGCGCAGGTCGGCCCGGTTCCCGATCTCGTTGCGAAGACGCGCTAGAGGATCGTGAGCTTTGGCCTCGGTGTCGGCGACGAACAAGAGCAGATCGCTCTCTTCTGCGCCCGCTCGCCCGACGATCTCCTGAATCGTGCCTTCGTCGAAGAACTTCGCGATTCCGCCGAAGCCCTCCTTGATCGGAAATTGCGCCAGGCCCTTCGCTCCGAATCCCTTGACGAACTCCTCCAACTCGCCGACCTGCTTGCGAGAAAGCTCCGCACCGCCAGGGTAGCGGACTCCGCGCACGACGCCCCCGGCCTCCGCCACAGACCGAAATACGGCGAAATCTGATCGAGCACCGATATCCGTGATATCGAAGAGTTCGAGGCCGAAACGCAGGTCGGGCTTGTCGGTCCCGAACCGCACCATCGATTCGTCGAAGGTCACACGCGTAAATGGAGCGACCGGCTCGAGATCGAGGTCGAATTTCTCGATGACGCTGTTGCAGACGAATCGCGTGAGCCCCTCGGCGAGTTCCAGCACGTCCTCCTGGTGCACAAAGCTCATTTCGAGGTCGAGCTGCGTGAATTCCGGTTGGCGATCCGCCCTCTGTGCCTCGTCGCGGAAGCATCTTGCGATCTGATAGTAACACTCCATGCCTGCGACCATCAATAACTGTTTGTACTGTTGCGGACTTTGTGGAAGGGCGTAGAAGAGGCCCGGCTCCAGCCGATAAGGAACGAGATAGTCTCTCGCGCCTTCCGGGGTCGACTTCGTGAATATCGGTGTTTCAATCTCGACGAACTCTCGCTGATCGAGGTATTCACGGATAAGCCGAACGCACTCGGCGCGGATCATCAGCTTCGCCTGCATGCTCGGGCGGCGAAGGTCGAGATACCGATACTTGATACGCAGTTCTTCCGAAACGCCGCGCATCTGGTCCTCATCGGACACCGGAAACGGAAGGACGGCTGCGGGGTTGAGAACCGCGAATTCATCGACTACGACCTCGATCTCACCCGTTGCCACCTGCGGGTTAACCGTCTCTGGAGTCCGCTCACGAACCAGGCCGGTCGCAGTGATCACAAACTCGTTGCGCAGATTTCTCAGTTCCGGAAATTTCTCCACGTCGAAAAAAAGCTGGGTTAGGCCAAACCGGTCCCTGATATCGAGAAAAAACAGCCCACCCAGGTCGCGAATTCGGTGACACCAGCCGTTGAGCGTGACGGTTTCGCCGACGTGCTCGGACCTTAGCCGGCCACAGGAGTGGGTGCGTTTTCGGAAGGGCATCGAGCCTGAAAGTCTACCTTAGGGTACGTTTGCTCCAAGTGAAGACGGCACGGCCGACAGACGGCATGAAAATATCCGAAAGCGTACGGTTAGAGCCGGGGGTGTACGTTTTGCCGCACGGGATCGAGGTGGTTGCCAACGGAATACGAATCGAGGCTCCGGACGTTACCTTGATCGGACAAAAGCAAGACCTCATTGGAATCACGATGCGATCGCGCCAGGGTGTCGCTGTCCACGGCATCTCGATCCGCAACTACTTTCAGGGAACTCACATTTCTAACTCAACCGGCATCGAATTAATTGGCGCTGTGATCGAAGGCACTCATGAGGCAAAACCCAATACGGAGTTTCTGAATATCTGGCAACCGCCCGAACAATCGCCTGGAGGCGCGATTTGCCTGATCGACTGCGAGGACTGGCGCGTCGAGGGAAATTCGTTCCAACACCAAATGAACGGCATCCTCACATTTCGTTGCGCGCGGCTCTCGGTGGTCGGCAATCAGTGTAACTACAACAGCGGCTGGGGAATCCACCTTAATGAAACAGTCGATTCCCATTTCGAAGCTAACTCATGTGATTACTGCTGTCGCTTCGAGCGCCGAGAAGGTGGTCCGCACTTTGGCCACATGGGCGCCGACGCGGCCGGGTTCCTTGTGGTTAAAGGTTCTTCCCGAAACAAGTTCATTGGCAACACGGCGAGAATGGGCGGCGACGGGTTCTTTTTGGCGGGGCTCTTGCCCGATGGCACTCCGTGCGGATGCAATGACAACTTGTTCGAAGGGAACGACGCTTCGCTCAGCCCGAACATAGGGTTCGAATCGACCTTTTGCGAGTGCAACACTTTCCGCAATAACATTGCCGATCGCTGCAATTACGGATTTTGGTGCGGATGCAGCAAAGATTTCCTGATCGAGAAGAATAGAATGCTGTTTAATCGGCAAGCCGGAATCGCGGTGGAGAACGGCGTCGGCTTTCACGTGCTCGACAATCAATTCCAATCGAACGGGCACGGCATTTTGCTTTGGAGCAGCTATTCGGAGGATGTCCGTGTGGCATTTCCGGATCGTGACACGAGCCGCGAGTGGTCGATCGAAAACAACTCTTTCCTTAACAACGGAAACGCCATCCGAATCGCAGCCGACCAAGATCACGGAATCCGACCTGGAAAAGCCGGGGCACAGAGGCCCCACCACCACACGATCACAAAAAACATTATCCAGAATAACAGAGTGGGCATCGAACTGATCAGTTCCGACTACAGCACAATTGAAGGAAACACGATTCACAATAATGTCGAAGCTAACATCGCCATCGCCGATTGCGAAGAAAGCCGCATTTTGAACAACCTCGGTTCTGCGGGAGGATACTTATAGTTTACGACAACATTATCCGGCCGCTTCTTTTCAGAATGGATGCGGAAACGGCCCACAATCTCGGATTATGGGCAGTTGCTTCCGGTTTTGTCGGTGGGGGAATCGTCCATAACCCACGTCTCGCATGCACTGCCTTTGGCTCACAACTGTCGAACCCGCTCGGCCTGGCTGCGGGCTTCGATAAGAACGGAGTCGCGGCCGCCTACTGGCAAGATCTGGGCTTCGGATTCGCCGAAATCGGAACCGTCACGCCCGAAGCTCAGCCCGGCAACCCAAAGCCCCGCATGTTTCGATTTCCAGAGGACGGCGCTATTATCAACCGGCTGGGCTTCAACAACAGTGGAGCGCGCGAAGTGGTGAAAAATCTGCTCGCTGCCGCTACCAGGTTTCCAATCGGCATAAATCTTGGCAAAGGAATCGATACGCCGCTGGAAGACGCCGCAGACGATTACAAGCGCGGGGTGAAGAAACTACAGGGCATCGCAAACTACTACGTAATTAACGTCAGTTCGCCGAACACACCGGGCTTGAGAGACCTGCAGCAAGTCCATCGGCTCGAAGAAATCATCGCCGCAGTTCGCGAAATGTCCAACGAACGATTGTTTGTAAAGATCAGCCCCGATCAATCGGCCGACGAAATTGTAAAAATCACCGAAATGGCAATCCGCTTGTCGCTTTCCGGAATTATCGCAACGAACACAACTATACGCCGAGTTTTTCCAACGGAAGAAGCCGGCGGGTTATCGGGCAAGCCGCTGAGAGAGCGGGCGGAAGAAGTGTGCCGCCTCGTGCGACAAGTTGGCGATGGCTTGGAGATCGTCGGCGTCGGCGGGATATTCACCGGCGAAGACCTTTACCGGCGACTCCAAGCCGGGGCAACCGTTTGCCAGATTTACACGTCTTTCGTTTATCGAGGCCCTTCGGCTGCCGCGCTCATACTGAACGAGCTCTTGCAGTGCATGGATCGCGACGGCATCTCGAGCGTCGTCCAGATTCCCCGTTAGGTATCCTTCACGCGATGCGGCCCTCCTACTCGCCAATGATGGGTATCCTCGCTTCCGCGGTTTTGGCGACATTCACCATCAGCGTGTTCGGCCGAAGTGAACTTAGAGGGCCTGAGGGAACGATTCACCGCTATTTTATGGCTGTGCAGGCGAAGGATGCTCGGCGGGCTGCTGCACTAGTCATCGGACCGACTTCGGAGTTCATAAAATGGTCGCGCTTTTTCAGCAACGCGTTCACCGCTAACGCCCGATACCAAATCGTGGACGTTAGGCGCAACAGAGAAAATGCTCGAGCCGGCGTCATCCTCATTTCACCGAACGGACAGGAGCTTCCTCTCATCATTTCGCTCCGGCGTATCGGCAAGGACTGGCGGGTGAATATGCGCGGCTGGAGTCTGCCTGCGCCAATTCCGCAACCATGAAATACAGAACCTTGCAACGCGGCTCGGCCCGCATGAACCTCATCGTCGTACTCGGCATTGCCGGTTTGGCAGCGATCTTGTTGCTGCTTACCCTAACCCAACAATCTCCACAGGAAGCCACAAACGAGTTTATGGAGGCTCTCGCTACGAAGAACGTGAACAGATTGGCGGAGATGAGCTACCTCGAAAGTCCGAGGACGCCGTTGAAAGAGCAGTGGGACGTCGCTGTGAACGAACGCGCCAAGAATTTCGTGTTTATCTGGCATTTCGAGAGCAGCCGTCAGCCGAGCCCTGAGGAGGCAGTGGTTAGGCTCACCCTCGTCGAATTCCGCGGGCCGGAGCCAAAGGATTCAGAGCCTTACGAGATCCCCCTGCTTAAACGAGACGGCCAGTGGAAGGTCGATCTGGCTTCGCTCACGCGCAAATTCTTCCCCGCCTTGCCCCGCTAATCCTTCACTAGAATTGCGTACCGTCGGCGCCGGCCGACCGGGTAGATCGCGACCCAGCACGGCTGTCTTCCTTCACTTCGAACCGTTCGAATCTCCTAGGAGCGCCAAACCGTGCCGTTCGGCAAGCGTGCCGAGGCAATGCGCTCGGATTGTAGCCGGGTCAGCTTCGTAGAAATTTTCCGCTGGTTCGGCAACCGATGCACCGGCGCGCTGCGCTTCCAACCTATCGCCGCTCTCGACCAAAACCGCCCACCTTCCCGACTCCGAGTCCTGGCCCAGCGCGTCTTCAGCTCAGGAATGTTCAAGGCAAACGCCGCGGACGCGGCCCTGTCGAGGGAGACCACGTCGGCAAGGGCGTGCGTGGGAGGCTTGACCCAACCGAACGTGTCTTTGGTGGCAAGCAGGAACCCGGTCACGGCGATCGTCGCCAGGAACAGGGCCGCGATGATGCCAACCCACCTATGGCCAGTACGAATAAAGTGATACATGGAACCGTTGGAAAACTACCCGTTGTATCGGCTCCTGCGTGCCCGGATTGCAGACCACGGGCTAAATCTTGTTTAATATGGGTAGGTAAGGACACTTTGAAACGCTCGAACAGATTCGTAATCGGAACCGTGCTCTTCCTGCTTGTCGCGGCGCTCATATTCATTCAATCGCGAAATACGGGCATCGAAGAGGATGGGCACGAGCATGAAGCCACACCCACGGCGGCCAGGCCCGACAAGGCGCCGCCAACGGTCGAAGACCTGCAGAGGGAAATTGGCGGAGCTGGCTCGGCCGGAGGCCCCGTCCTGCGGAAGAAGCCCGGGACCGACCCGTAACTTGGCTATAATCTAACTGCCCCTTCCGGGGCGAAATTGCCGTCATGGAGGATGGCATGAACGTACGAATGAGGCAAAGGCGCACAGTTCGCAAGGCTCGGCAGGATTCCGAGCATCGCTGGTACGACATCGCTGGGGTGGTCTTAATCGCCGCGGGCATTATCGCCATACTCAGTCTCTTGCTCCCCGATACGGGTGTGGTTGGAGGAGCAGCCGGCAGATCTCTGGAAATGCTCTTCGGCCAAGGTGC
>JACDEQ010000182.1:0-1756 GCA_013816225.1 Armatimonadota bacterium
AGGGCATTAAGCTGCATCCCCTTGGCCCGTTATTTACTTTCGCCCTCTTTACAGGAGTGAGGCTAGGCGAGGCTACGGGGCTCAGATGGGAGGACGTCGACTTCGAGAACAAGACAGCGCGGATACAAGTTCAGCTTCAACGCATCGACAGCAAGCTTGTACACAAGGGCCTGAAGAGCCCAACGGCACGCCGCACCTGTCCGCTTACCGAGCAGGCTGTCGATGCGCTTCGGGAAGCGAAAATCTCTCAGATTGTCGGCGGTTATGAGAACGGCATGAACCTCGTCTTCCTGAACCCGGAGGGCTGGCCGCTCGATCCCAAGTACATCGACAAAAAACTAAAGGAAGTCCTCGCAAATGCCTGTCTCCCGGTCATGAGCTTCCACAAACTCCGGCACACCGCAGCTACGCTCATGGTAGCCGGCGGTATCCCGATCGCGCAAGTACAGAAGCTCCTCGGCCATAGTCAGATATCCTTGACCGCGAACTTATACGCTCATGCCGATTTGGAAGCGAAGCGCCGAGCGATGGACGTATATGAGCAGCTCTTTCGGAAAGAGGATTAGGGAACATTTTCATTGCGTCGAAGTCTGCGGGCAGCTCGAGGAGCCAAGCTCTCCCCCTTTTTGACGCTCCTTTGAAGCAAAAGAACGGATCCGTGCCACCACCTCTTTTCAGGCGTTCGAGAGTTTGCAGGCGCGCCGGACTGAGCGTGCTTCAGGTATTCGCAGGCATCTTCCAAGTGCTGCTGATATGGGAAATACAGAACGGACGGCTAGGGACGGCATTATTGGCCCCTCGTAATAGATCAGGCGACCCAAGCATCCGGCGGATGCCAGATGCGGCTGTCTGAAGGTAAAGAGAGGAGTAATGGCCATTCCTATCGGAGGGCGTCCCCGTCCGCATCCCTAGTTGCGAGGAACTCTTCGAATTTGGATCGCCCCACCTCCCTCTTGCCCATCTGAGGATTCTGGCCGTTGATGGGATCCCAGACCCGCCGAAGTGACTGCTCTGTGTCACGCCTGAAGCTGGCAAAGGCGGAGTCGCGCTTTTCAATGTATCGGTCCCATTGCTTGTTTGTTCCTGGCCAGGCTAGTTTGTATGGATGGCGCGCGAAGGACCCGTCGAAATTAGGAAGCAATTTTCGCATGTGTTCTTCGTGCTGCCGCCTCTCTTCTGGTGACGTTGGCGTTACAATTTGGGGTGTGTAGCCCCATCCGTCCGCTACATGCAAGGAGTTCCACTCTTCCCATAACTCGCGCCAAGTGGCAGCTGGGAGCATCGCTGCACGTTGCGCAAGCTTTAGGTGCTTATTGCTCAAGCTTCTCCATCGAGGTCTTAGCCTATCGCGCTCAGCTTGGTATTGGGCTGCAACATACTTAGGCGGCATCGCAGGATCCACCTCCAGGATTATTCGCGATAGGCAAGGGGCTTCAGGGCACTCCTCGAAGCTCGAACGGATGGTCTGCACCCACTGGTACATCCCGGTTAGCAAAAAGAGCGTCGCCCCGCCCTCTATCCAGCGGAAGTCGTCGGCTAACTGGGAGCTCAGCCCCTTCAGTCGCGTAAGTTCCGCCGAATCTTCCTTTGGAAATCTAAAGGCGTAGATTCGAGGCGACTCCAGCAAGAAGAGGCGCTCGTAGTGGGGGACCTTTCCTTGCTTTGGCCCGCCTCGGCGCGCAATTTGCTCCTTAATCCATGCGCGAGCCGCCTTAACACTCTCGAGGGTGTTCCCTTGAAGAATCTCTTGTCTAAA
>JACDEQ010000182.1:1766-4995 GCA_013816225.1 Armatimonadota bacterium
CCTCTCGACCTCCGGATTCCGATCGGCGCGTTGCACAACTATGGCCGAAACTGCCCCGGCGTAATCTCGCTGCCAGCCTAAGAGTTTGTTGCCGAGCTTTCGAAATGCATTGCTGGTAATGGTCTTCAGATCCTGCTTCTGGCGATCAAGCGAGTCGCGCCGCCACGCTTTGCGTCCACTAGAGCCTGCTTGGCCCTCGAAAAGCTCCTTGAAGGCTGGATATTTAAGTTCACCATTTTTGACGTTTTCGTAAACGCTTTGAATGTGCCTTTCCCTATAGTCCACTTGCATTTTATGCATGGCATAAAATGATACCATGCACTTTACGTCTGAATGTATGCAAATGAATACTAAACCAGGCCCAAATGAGCTACTAACAGTCCGTGAGGTCTGCGCCATGCTCAAGCTTGGCCGTTCGACCGTTTATTCGCTCATCAATTCCCGGCAACTCAGAGCCATAAAGATTGGCGGCTCTACGCGCATTCGCGAAGAAGCCGTTCAGGAGTTCCTTCAGAAGTCCGAGGACTACGGGACTTAGGAATGAGACGGGTTGGACGCAGCCTCGCCCATCAATTCGTTCAGACAGGCGGCTGGCCGTCTGTGAAAATCGGCGATGCACTCCGGATCCCGCTCAGGGTCTTGGAGGAGTGGATTGAGTGTCGTGAAGCCGAAGCCGAACAGCATGCAGCCGTTCGTAGATGCGAGCTGCCATGACGATCGACGAATTCCTCTCAAAGCTCGACCGCGTCAAGAAGACCGGGAATGGTTGGACCGCCAGATGCCCAGCCCATGATGATAGGAATCCATCGCTCTCGGTGGACGAGGGCCAAGACGGGCAGGTGCTGGCTAAGTGTCATGCGGGATGCACTTTCGAGCAAGTCCTGGCGGCGGTTAAGTCTCCGTTTTCCGTTCCAGGCACATATAGCGGGAAGGGAAACAGAACCCGGGATCGATACCGGCTCATCGACGGGTGGTTGCGAACTACACATACAAGGCCGCCGACGGTCAGCTTGCCTACGACGTCTTGCGATATGACCCGAAGGGGTTCGGAGTTCGCAGGCAGGCAGAGGGCGGAAGGTGGATTCACAAGCTCGGCGGCGTTGAGACCGTCCTTTATCACCTTCCCGAAGTCCTCGAAGCTGTGGCCGCAGGTAAGACGGTGTACATCGCAGAGGGCGAGAAGGACGTTCACGCAATAGAAAAGGCTGGTGGCGTCGCCACGTGCAATCCGTTCGGTGCGGGCAAATGGCGGCCTGAATTCAGCGAGCACCTAAGCGGGGCGGATGTTATCGTAATCGCCGACAAAGATAAGGCAGGATGGGACCACGCACGGGATGTTGTTGCTTCGCTGAGCGGAGTTGCCAAGTCCTTCGAAGTTCGTCAAGCAGCTGTCGGAGAGGATGCTTACGACCACTTGGCCGCAGGGCATGAGCTCGATGAATTTGAGCCTGTAGATTTCTCGCTTTCTCGCCCCACCTATATATCCGGGCGAGAAAGCGAGAAAAAGGGAAAGCTTGACCCGCGGCCATATACAGAGCTGTTGTCTCTTCCGGAAGAAGCCGAAGAGTGGCTTGTCGACGGGCTGCTTCTATCTAGTGGAGTGTCCATGGTGGCGGCGAAACCAAAGGTTGGCAAAAGCACCCTAGCGCGCTATTTGGCACTATGTGTTGCGCGAGGAGACGCGTTCCTCGGGCGAGAAACGGTCGCGGGAAAGGTTTTCTACATCGCCCTCGAAGAAAAGCTATCGCAAGTGATGGACCACTTCAGGCGCATGGGAGCAACGGAAGAAGATGAGAATCTTTTCATTCACGCAGGCTCTGCACCGGATAGTTTGGACGAATTGAGACACCTCCTCATCAACGACTCGTGGGCCCTTGTAGTGATCGACCCGCTTGTTCGGCTTGTTCGCATCAAGGACATGTCTGCCTATGCTGAAGTTTCCAATGCTCTTGATCCCCTCATCGATGCGGCCAGAACCAGCGGCGCTCACATACTATCGGTTCACCACATGGGTAAGAGGGGTGAGGAAAATGGAGACGGCGTCCTCGGCTCGACTGCCCTGTTCGGATCCGTGGATACGTTGATCAATCTGTTCAAGCGAGCTGGTGGGATGCGAGTAGCAAGCACGCTGCAGCGAGCGGGAACCGATCTGCCAGAGACTGTTCTCTCGATGGACGAGGCCACGGGGCGGATATCAATGGGAGGAGAAGTTGAACTCGTGCGCCGTGATGAAGCGGCGGTGGCAATCATGAGCGCTCTCGAAGGCCGGGCGATGTCTGAAACAGAGCTTCGTGAGGAGTTGGAAATCAGTAATCAGGTCATTTCTGCCTCTCTGCGGCATCTTCTTGACCAGGGCAAGCTTGCGCGCGAGGGCAGAGGGCGCCGCAATGATCCCTATATCTACTCGTTACAATCTGAGAATTCGGGATTGTTCCAGGAGGTCGTTTGACCGCAGCATCTCTGCTCAATTCCTTAAGGAAAAAGGGGATCGAGGTGCAGCTCGACGGACGTGATCTGCGGGTGACGTCGGCGGAGCACATTTGCCCGGGGACACTGGATCAGGTAAAGCAACTCAAGTCCGAGATAATCGCTCACATCGCTGCCGGTGACGGGAAATCCAAGCGCGATCGCACGATTGACACCGAGCAACTGGAGGCCATGGAAAGCTTGCTGCAGGCACTCGGCGCCGAGGTTGAAACCCCGGTCGGAAGGGGCAGGTTGGTGTACTTAACTCCGCATGGCGCAGTCGTGCAGGTCGCAAGCGGGTTGATGTACACGCTCGATCCACGGAGGGTGAAGAAGTGAAAACTGAAAAAGCGTTACCCAACATGCTAGTTGGTTGGGTCTGTCGCCAGTACAAACGACGCGGCGGCAAACTCTGCGGACCGTACTGGTATAGGTTCTGGCGTGAGGGAGGGCGGATTCGGAAAGCCTACGTTCGACCAGAGCAGCTCGAAGACGTACGGGCAGGTTGCATGCGATGGCTTGCGTTCAAGCGTCAGGTCCGTGCCGCAAGACAAGGAGTACGTGACGGCGTTGCATGCCTAAGAGCTGTCCGTGCGGAGTTGAGCACAATCAATGGCGCGTGAGATTTCCACAGGTGCCTCTTTACCTCCAGTCAAGGAAATGGCGGAGGAGTTTTCTTCCCTCGTCAGGTTCCAAATTAGCCAAGGAGAGCTAACTCCTGAAGAGAGCCGCGCGGGAACTGAGGCAGAGATGGTCGAGAGGG
>JACDEQ010000183.1 GCA_013816225.1 Armatimonadota bacterium
GTCTCGCCAACTGGGCCGCCGCTTAAAAAATCCCCAGCACCTTCAAAAACATAACTCGCCAGCGCCACTACTGCGCAATAACTCTATTATACCATCCTGCGCGGGAATCTGATCGGGCTAGAAGGCGAAGGTTTGAAGCAGATCGCGGAAGACGCCCGCATTGAAGATCGCAATCATTTCGAAGCCCTGGTGCCCCGGATTTACGAACTAGGCGGGGAGCTCCCTGCGGACATGGTGAACTTTCACAATATTTCCGCATGCCCGCCAGCAAAACTCCCGGCCAACCCAAGAGACATAAACGCCATGCTAGAGGTGTTGCTGAAGGCTGAACAATGCGCCGTCCGAGGCTATACCCGAGTCTGCGATATGACTGTCGGCAAGGATCATCGTACCTATGACCTCGCGCTGGCCATCCTGCATGGGGAGATCGAACACGAAGCCTGGTTTTCGGAGTTCTTGGGTCACGGGCCGAGCGGGCACTATAGCCGTGAAGGGCGGCCAAACTCGCCCTATGTGCGCAAGTTCCTTAACTCGGGACAGGGTTAAACCAGTGTAGTTAATAGGTGCTTCATTATGAGCGAGCTCGCCGAGAGCGGGCCTTCGGCAGCGTCCACCTGCCGTCCGCGCTTTTGACGAGGCCACGCTTTTTCAACGCTTGAAGCGAAAAGGATACGGCTCGATTGCTGATGTCTCGGCCTGCCGCCTTGATACGATCGGCGATCTCGGCCGCCGAAAGGGCGCCATGCTGGCCCAGGACGTCGGCGATCGCCGCGCCGATGGTCTGGCGCGCGTCCGCTCTCACATCGCAGCGCCAAGCCGGTTCAGTGGTACACTTTGCATCCGCGATTTATACAAACACAGGTTGCAAGACAGGCCGGCGACAACGTCGCAGGACGCGGCGCTTTCGACTATTGAGATCACTCCTGAGATGGTTACGGCGGCTGCGTTGGTATTGGAACGTCGTTTCGATTGTTCTCAAGGTATAGCAGCAATCGTCGCGGAAGATTTGTTGCGCGTAGCGCTTTGTCGGAAAAGTGAGGGGCAACGAAGCGCAGCAGCCGATTTGCGAGAGTCATTTAGCGTATTCGTTGTTGCGCCCTTGTATCCGCCTGGGCTCTAACATCAAGATGATGCGGTGTCAGTGCTATTGGCGGCACCCAAGGCTCCAGAACACTAACGTCGAGAATGAAGTTTGCTTCCCAGTGGGCGATTGAGTTGCGGACCGCTACCGCCGAATTTAGGTCCTTCAGAAGCGGTGTCCGCTCATACTTGATAATCGTTTTATCGAAATGAGCGCGGCACAGACGGTCAACCAATTTCACTTTAGAGTCCGCGCTTTGGATGTGAAGGAACACGACGGAGGAATATTTGTAATCTGTTTGCATGATCGCGTGTGCGAGAACAAACAGACCGGCTTCAACGTGCTGCCATCTTGCCGTTGCCCTCCCGATGGCATGGTAGAACGGTGCAATTGTCGCCTCTATGGTTTCTTGGTCTGATGATGTACCGTTGGGCATGGTAGCTCCGAAGGACGAAAAGGGGGTTCAAAGCCCTGACGTTGCGACGCGGATAATGGAACGTATGGTTCGTATGCCGCCGAAGCAGCACAAGGACATGAAGCTTGGGAAACCAAGGGCAAAGGTCGAGCGGCATAAGCCGCCTCCTGATTTGCCGCAAAAGTCTAGCAAACCGAAGACAAGAAAACCCGGCCGCTAACTCGGCGGATAGCTTAATACCATATTGGCGAAATGTCTTCGGCTGACGACCCCATGCGCCTCTTTGAAGCAAAGAACGGCGTCGCATGCTTTACCTTCATGGTACAACGTGAAAATGCCGATTCGTGGAGGCCGAAACGAACCGGTCTTAGCCCGAATCGAACCAGTCTCCGTCGGCACCGACCGAGAAACCCGGACATTGGAAAATCGCGACCTGAGACTTGGGCAGGAAGCGCGCCGAGAAGATGGCGAATTCCGGCTTTCTCGGAATTCCAGACCGATTGCGGTCTTGGCCGAAAGGCCCGTAATTCCGGGGCATTGGCGTCGGGGGTAGCAACTCTGACTATTCCGCGCTCACAGGTGGGGCAATGCCGATCACGGCGAGCTGCCTCGGTACGCTGTCGATGGAATTTCTATGCCCACCGAAAATGGCGTGAATTACTTTCGGGTAGCCGAGGCGATAGCGTCCTGTGCAACCGCGCCAAGCTCCTTCGCCTGCGTCTGCATCGCCGCCATTTGCGACTTTGCGAATTCGGACTGCAACGCGAGGACCTCGTTTACGTCCTTGGCGCGGACAAGCTTCTGCGCCAGGTCGAAGGCTGCGTTGACGTTGTTTTCTGCAAATGACATGGCCTTGGTCATCGCATCCTTGGCGCTGGACGGAAGCGTTTCTGCAGCGTCTGTAGCCTTCTGTGCGGCGCCGACGAAGCCTAAGAATGCCTCCCGGGCCTGCTCAACGTTCTTTTCCGCGAGGTCGATGATCTGAGACGGAATCCCCTGTGGCATCATGTTTGCTCTCCTGCAGCGATCCTGCGTTCTGTGCTGTATGCGTCCTCTGGCGGGCACGGCTGTTCCCATCGTAGGAACTTAGAGTGTCTTTATGTTGACGGCAGAGGTCTTTCCCTTCTTTGGGTCGCGCTCTTCGTCAAACGACACCTTTTGCCCTTCATTCAAGCTGCTCAGACCAGCACGCTCGACGGCGCTGATGTGAACGAAAATGTCGGCGCCACCACTGTCCGGCTGAATAAACCCGAAACCCTTTGTAGGGTTGAACCACTTCACGGTGCCGTTCGGCATCTGTCTCTCCAATTGTGAGGCTAGCTGTGCGCGTCAAGCGCCGGACAACCGATGTGTTTGCCCAACCAAAATGATCAATGATTTAGGCTACATTGGGGTTAGACATCAAGCTTGAATCCATCAAGCAACGGTCGAACCGGTCTCTGCCCCGCCGAAATGGAAATTGAAAAATGGCGAGCAGAGACCGGCACCCGAAACCCGCCCCGCACGGACCGAAATTCCAGAAATTGCCAGCCAGAGGCTGGGGCGTGCCAGGCTAACCTGCGGGAATGGCGGCGATTCTCCCCTCACCGGGAAATCACCCCGGAGACCGGACTCCCTGGCTGATGACGCAGTCCTAAGCGAACCCGTCTCGCCCAAATTCCCTGCTAACAGGGAAAAGAACAGGGAGAAATAGCGAATCCGGCCCTCCTCGTTGGTTTGAAGTAGGGCCCGCTGAGGGGCTGTTCCCACTCGGCGAACCGCATGCAGGCGAGAGCCGCACGCTGACCATCCGACTGCCCTTTCCGTTCCGGCCGTCCGACGCTGCCTTACCGTTCTTCCGCCCCTACCCGACTACCGAGGTGAAACTCGCCCAGTCCGTGAACTTCGCGGTCGATGACCCAAATGGTGCGGCCGGCCTCGACGTCACCGTTGAGACCGGCGCACCCGACGATGGCAAGGGCTTCTACTCTGTGCAGATCGGCCTCACCTATGAGGAGCCCGACCTCGACAATTATTGCCCCCCAAGCACATGCGAACACGATGGCAAGCACTGTTCGCATGAAGGTCGTTTCCGCTACATGCTCACCCCAGCGCACCTGCCGATTGCGCAAACCGGAGACCTCGTCGCTTCCCCTGGCGATGGTAAAGGCCTGATCTCGGGCATCGTTGCGAGCTTAGTCCCGTCCCAGGTGTTCGATCACATGGGCATGTTCATCGATAATGGCTGGACCATACGCCACTGCACCGCCTCACCTGATCGTCTGGAGGACGAGGATCTGTTCACCGCCAAGATCACTGTCAAGCTCGCAGGGATCATTGACCTGACGGATCAGAAGGTACACTGAACGGCCTGCGACCGGACCTGCTGCGCTTCGTCTGGCCCGGTTCGATTACGCAGAGAGTGGAAGAAGTATTTCGTAATGGGAGGAACAGCCTCAATCCACGCTGGAGCTTCGCTGCCACCCATCCTGGCGAGGACACCGAGGACCCGGACAATCCGGGCAAGCCGTTCCGCATCTACCATCTCCCGCGGGGCGAGCGCGGGCGCCAGCTTCAGTTCAACGATCCGGAGCGCGATAAGGCGGAGTCGGTTGTGCGCCTGCAGGAGGCATCGGTCTTCATCGGGGATCCGGCCAAAGAGTTCACGCCGACGCTAGTGCGGCCTCACGCGGCGCTTGATTCCTCGGCGCGGCCGGCCCTGCGTCGGGTCGCCGAGATGGCCAGCAAGATCGACGCGCACTACCGGTTTTTCGCCTTTTCGCGCGGTGATATCTGCCGCGACCCGGCCTTTGTGGTTCCGCACGCAAACGACCCGTTCTGGGGCACGCTGCCGCAGGGTGCGCGGTGGGCGTCCGGGACGGTTCCCGCGATGTGCTCTAGCTTCGTCTGGGCCGCCGTCAGCTCGCTAACGACACTCGGCCGCACGGCACCTTGCCAATGGTACTCGAAGACCGGGGCGATCCCGAGAACCCCGTGACGGGGCTCGAATATGGCGCCAAGGATGGGTTCTATCGCTATCACGAGCCGGAGCGGCAGAAGGCCGCCAAGGGGTTGGTCAGCAAGCTGGAGGCGAAGATCGGCGCCCGCTTCGACGACAAGATCCCGTACGCGGCCTACCACTACCTGCCCCAGCTGATCGCCTACCGCAACATCACAGCGGAGCGGGTAGCGAACCAGACTGCGAACGCCTTCGCGTTCGACGCCTGCGAGAGCCTCGACGAGCGCTGGACCAAGCCCGGCGAGGGCGAAAGCGCGAGCCCCGACGATGTCGTGAACTTCTGGGATTTGAAACCGCACCAGGGTACGATAGCCCACCCCGAGGGAGGGCTCGCGGTCTATGGCGAAACACTGCCGCTCCGGCTAGCGCCGCCGAGCTGGGGCCGCGTCCCACTGTTCCGCAAGCAGCACGTTGATCCGGGTCGCGGCCACGTGCATGGCCGTGCCTTCGTCAGCGGCGCGAAGACCCCCGGCGTTAC
>JACDEQ010000184.1 GCA_013816225.1 Armatimonadota bacterium
GGGTGGCAGACGAACACGCAGCCACACGGTCTCGCTGGCGAACATTCGCAGTCAGCGTGTCCGTGAACGCGCCCTTCGAAGGTGCTTGTGCAGAATTAGAAGCAGTTTGGCCTAGTCGTCCAGCCGTTGCATCGGGATTTCGGGCATCGGAGCAGGAGCCCGCGGAGCGATTGGACCCATTCCCATCTGGCGAAGCCTCCGAACCCGTTCGGCGGTCGCGGGATGAGTGCTGAAGAGGTTCGAGCGCTCGTGAGATCTCAGCTTGGCCACGGGGTTGATGATGTACATCGGCGCCGTCGCGTTGTTCGCGGCTTCGAGTTCTTCCGGGTCGGTCGAAATCTTCTCCAGAGCGTCGGCGAGGGCGTCCGGGTATCTCGTCAGTTGCGCTGCCGTCGCATCCGCCAAGAACTCGCGCTTCCGGCTGATTGCCATGTTGAGTAGCATCGCGAAGATCGGCGCCAGGATGATGAACACGAGCGCGATCACCATAACGATCGCTTGGCCGCCATCCTTTCCACGCCTCCTACCGCCCCCGTGCCAATTGATTCTCACGAAGAAATCTCTGAGAAGGACAATGACGCCGACCGTTAGCGCCATCGTGGTCATCAGGCGAATGTCGTAATTGCGAATGTGGCCCATTTCGTGGGCGACGACGCCTTGGAGTTCGTCACGGTTCAGCTTCTGAAGGAGCCCCGTGGTCACGCAAATGACACCGCTTTGCGGTCCCATGCCGGTGGCGAATGCATTCGGCGCCGAATCCTCGATCACATGCACTTCGGGCATCGGTATCCCCGCGGCGATCGCCATCTCGTGTGCCACATTGACGACCACCTGGTTCTCCTCGTGCGTCGCCTGCCGCGCCCTCGAGATCGCCAGAACCGCCTTGTGGCCGCTCGTAGCGGTATAGACCCAAAGGATCACCCCGATCAAAAACGCTATGGCGGCGCCGAACGGCCAGAGTTCGGGATCGATGAGGTAAGTGCCCGCCGCGCCGACGCCCGCGAGCAGCAGCGTCATCAGGAACGAAAGAAATGCGCTCGACCTTTTGTTGGCGGCAATCTCGTTCCAAAAGGTCGTGCGCATCTAGGTTCGAGCAAAGAGGCTCTTAGAACTTGACCTCTATCGGCTCGCGCTGCTCCGGCTCGATGATTTCGAAGAGTTCCTTCTTCTTGAAGCCGAACGTGTTAGCGAAGATGCTCGAGGGGAACTGCTCGATTTTGGTGTTGTAGTTCATCACGGCGTCGTTGTAAAACTGCCGAGCGAAGGCGATCTTGTTCTCGGTGCTGCTCAGCTCTTCTTGAAGCCGGCTCATGTTCTCGCTGGCTTTGAGATCGGGATACTGCTCGGCCACCGCGAAAAATCCACCAAGGGCCCGGGTCAGCGTGTTCTCGGCGTCCGCTTGCTGCTTGACGCCTGTCGCACCCATCGCCGCAGAGCGCGCTTCGATAACCTTCTGCAGGGTCTCTTGCTCGAAGTTCATGTACCCCTTGACCGTTTCGACCAGATTCGGTATCAGGTCGTACCGGCGCTTGAGTTGCACGTCGATCTGCGCCCACGCATTTTCCGTCTGCTGGCGGGTCGAGACCAAGCCATTGTAGATCCCCATGGCCACGAGGGCCAGAAGAACTACGATTCCCAAAACAATCCAAAGCATTTAGTTGTTACCTCCGAACATAGTCCAGTTCAACGAGCATACGCGGATTCCTGCATGAACGTTGCGAGCGGCTCGGGGCTACGATTCCTTCGCAGCCTCCCTCTTGATCGCATCCCACAGAGCGGGATTCGCTTTGCGCGAAATGATGCGGAGCAGCTTTTCAGTCTGCTCGATGTACCGCTTGAGCTTCTTTCCTTCCCTGGTCGCGTGGGCGCCCACGACGTTGGACAAGCGGTCCGCTAGTTTGATCGTCTGCGACTCCGGCGACATCGCCTCGATCTCGTCCAAGAGCATCCGGCTCCTCACCGCGTAGATCCCGTCCTTGTCCAGACCTGCCACCTGCTTGGTGCTCGGCTCTTCCCTCGTCACCGACACGACCAGGTCGCGGACGCGTCTGCCGAAAAGGCGCTCGATCTCCTCCTGCGTCGCGCTCGTCTCTTCGAGGACGTCGTGCAGAAAGCCCGCACAAAGAATATCCTCGTCGACAACGTTGCCGACGTAGCGAAGATTCGCGACAACCTCCACCGGATGCGTAGCATAGGGCAGAGGATAATCTCCGTCTCTTATTTGGCCCTCGTGGGCCCCGACGGCAAATCTCAGAGCGTCGTGAAGCAGTTGTCTTCGAGCCATACTTTTGGTACCAATGCCCGGAACTTTCGCCACCGCCGATATCGGCAGCAACACGGTGCATATGTTAATAGCACAAACCGACGGCCGCGCCGTCGTCCGGCTGGACAACGATAGCCGTTGGCTCGGTCTCGGCGAGATGGTCGCCAACACAGGGGTCATCGACAAAGCGAAAACACAAGAACTGGCGACTGCCCTCTCCTCGTTTCGGAAGGTCGCAACCGCTCGCAAGGCCACGCAACTCTATGTCTTTGCCACCGAAGCGGTCAGAAGGGCGAAGAACCATAACGAAACGTTAACCTTCATTCGCTCAAAATCCGGGGTGGACGTGCAAATAGTATCTCCCGAGCGCGAGGCGGAGTTAGCGATTCGCGGCGCGATGCTGGATTCGTACGGCGAAATGCCGACGACATTTTTCGACGTCGGTGGCGGGAGCGCCCAGGTGGTTCGCGTCCACGGATCGACCCGCACCGACTTTCACTCGTTGCCGCTGGGGACCGGGACGCTGAGAGCAAATGCGCAGTTGGAAGACCGCCCTAATCCGGATTCGATCAAGCGGCTCGACCGAATCATCGAGAAAACCATCGCGCCGGTGGAGGGCCACAGCCCGAGCAAAAGGCTCGTCGGGTGCGGCGGCGTGGCGCGGGGCCTGGTCCGAGCCTTACATCCCGACGGCGACCGATCGATTCATCGATATGAACTTGATTACCTGCAAACCTCACTTGCGAACCTTTCGTCGACCGAGGTTTCGCGCCGGTTCGACATTAGCCCGACCCGCGCGAGTTCCCTTTTGCCGGGTGTTGCCGTGATCTCGAAGCTCATGGACGCCGTCGGTATCGACAAGATACTCGTGAGCGAATTCGGGATCCGTGAGGGGGCGATCCTGGGCCTCGCCGAGGGCAGCATCGAGGTCGGAAAGGGATGAGAGAACCCGCGGCATACCTCAACCGAGAGCTGAGCTGGCTTCAGTTCAATGCTCGCGTTCTCGCTGAAGCCGAGCGGGAATCGAACCCGTTGCTCGAACGTTTGCGCTTTCTTTCCATTTTCGAGTCGAACCATGACGAGTTTTACATGATTCGCGTCTCCGGATTGATAGAGCAGATCCAGAATGGAATTCGTGAGATTTCTCCGGATGGGAAAAGCCCGACGGAGCAACTGGAATTGATCGCCAAGCAAGCCCCGATCCTTCGCAAGCGCGCCTCGCAGGTTTTTGAAAGAGATATCCGGTCAGCTCTTAAAAAGAATTCGATTACGATTCGCAAGTATTCCGCACTTTCAAAAACACAGACGGCTAAACTCACGCAGTTTTTCAACAAAGAAATATTTCCGATCTGCACGCCGCTTGCCCTAAAGCCGGCTCACAGGATACCGTTCATTTCAAATCGTAGCTTGAACCTATGCGTTGAGCTGAGGGTGCCGGGGCGAGGGCGCTCGCTGGCAAGAATCAAGGTTCCCACGGTTGTGCCGAGGCTCGTGCGAGTTTCCCCGGGCCAAAATAATTATATCCTGATCGAAGATCTCATCGCCAACAATCTTGCCCACTTCTTTCCTGGAATGGAGGTTACGCGCTCTTTTCTTTTTCGGGTTATCCGCGATGCCGATTTGGAAATTCAGGAGCTCGAAGCCGCGGACCTGATTTCGATGGTCGAACGGTCGATTCGCATGAGGCGTTTCGGCGAGCCGGTGTTACTAGAAATCCCATCGGCCATGCCTGCAGGAATGAAGAAATTCCTGATGCAAATCCTCAAACTCGATGAAAGCGAAGTATTCTCCATCGACGGAATCATCGGAATGGACGTTTTCGAGGAATTGGCGGGTTTGAATTTGCCGGCATTGAAATGGCCGACCCTTATCCCCCATACAAGCGAGGCCCTCTCCACGGGTAAGGCGCTTTTCGATGCCATCCGCAAGCACGACGTAATCCTCCACCATCCCTTCGACAGCTTCGTCCCGGTCGAGCAGTTCGTCGCTTCGGCGGCAAACGACCCCGGCGTCGTCGGCATCAAGCAGACTCTCTACAGGGTCGGCACAAAATCCCCGATCGTCGAGTCGCTCCTCGAAGCGGCTGCGAACGGCAAGCAAGTGGCAGTGCTTGTGGAACTAAAGGCCCGTTTCGACGAAAGCAACAACCTCGTCTGGGCCAAAGCCCTGGAGCGCGCGGGCGTTCATGTCACCTACGGATTCACCGAGATGAAGACCCACTGCAAGATGTGCCTCGTCATGCGCCGCGAGGGCTCACGCATCCGCCGTTACGCGCACATGGGCACGGGCAACTACAACCCGACAACCGCGCGGCTCTACACCGACATCGGCGTCTTCACCTGCGACACCGACGTCGCGCAGGACGTCTCCGAGATTTTCAACGTCCTCACGGGTTTCTCCGCTCAAAACGAATACCGCAAGGTGCTCGTCGCGCCCGGCGGAGCGAGAGACGGCATCGTCGAGCGCATCGAGCGCGAAATCGGGGTCCACGCCACGACCGGCCAGGGGCGAATCATCTTCAAGGCGAATTCTCTCGTCGACCCGGAGGTCATCGACGCTCTTTACGAAGCGAGCGGGGTCGGAATCCCGATCGACCTCGTCATCCGCGGCATCTGCTGCCTAAGGCCCGGCGTCGAGGGCCTCAGCGAAAACGTCCGCGTCTTAAGCATCGTTGGCCGCTTCCTCGAGCACAGCCGAATCTACTAC
>JACDEQ010000185.1 GCA_013816225.1 Armatimonadota bacterium
GTATGAGGCATACGCGAACATGGAGGCCATCCAACGGCTGGTCGAAGAGCTATGTCATGCGGTCGCCGTTTCAGTGACCGGGTCCGCAGTGGTGAAGACCGGCGGCGTGGCCATCGACTTTTCCAAGCCCTGGGCCCGCTTGGATTTGTTGCAAGGAATCGAAGAGCGGTCCGGAATCGCGCCTTCCGCCTTTGACTCACTAGAATCTGCCAAGAGGGCCATGGCGGAGGCGGGCTTGGCCTCGCTAACGGAGCATGACGTAGGCGGCATTATCGAAAAGATGCTGGAGCGCTTCGTCGAGCCGCACCTCACTCAGCCTACCTTTGTGCAGAACTACCCGATCGAGACCTCGCCGCTTGCCAAGAAAAAGCTGGACGAGCCGCGATTCACGCGCCGCTTCGAGGGCTATGTCCTGGGCCGCGAACTATGCAACGCTTTCGGCGAGCTGAACGATCCGATCGATCAGCGACAGCGAATGCAGCTCCAGGCTGAACAGCTCGCCGCCGGAAACCACGAGGCGAACCCGCTCGACGAAGACTTTCTCTATGCGCTCGAGGTCGGTATGCCACCGGCGGGCGGCCTAGGCATCGGAATGGACCGCCTTGCGATGCTGATGACGGACGCCGAAAGCATCCGTGACGTGATTCTCTTCCCGACTATGCGACCGCATCAATAATGGAGATGCAGCGCGTTAACTATCGTGGCGGCCAAGCTGCGTTCAAGCTGCCCAAAAGCTGGGTCGCCGAGTACGAAGAAACTGGGGGCGCGGCGTTTCACGAGCCTGGCGGTGGCATTCTTCGACTAAACATCTTGACTTTCGAGTCTCCGCATCCAGTCACCCGCCATGACGCGGTAAACCTATTAGCTTCCTCCGGCCGGAACGAGGGTCGCGAGATACTTGGACTAAGAAACGGCAACGCCCTTGTCCGGTACCGCGAAGAGTTCATCGAAGATGAAGGCGAAGAACTTGTGCTCAACTTTTGGGAGGTGGCGAGCACTGCCGAACCAACCTATCTTCGCCTCGCGGTCTTCTCGTATGCGATGCCGAAAGCGATGGCCTTAGGCCCGCATGTGCTTAAAGCGGTGCAAATGCTTGAGGAAGAGATCCTCAACTGCGAATTCGCGCCGGAGCTTGTGGCGGGCGAGTAGCTACGCTACCGTGTTAGCCCGGGCATGATCACGCTGCCAACCGCGAACGAGCGGCGAATATCTTCCAAGCAGATCTTGACCCTTCGGCCGATGTAGCTTTCACCCTCGACCAGTTCGATGTAGTACCCGCCGTCGGTCCAACCCACCGCCTTGTTCGCGCCGTTGAGCTGCGACGATCGAACGTTGCACTCCAGGACCTGCGCGCGGCGTAAGCCCATTACGCTCTTGTCGAATTGGTCGATCGTGCCCGACTGTATCGTGTACTCGTCGAGGCCAACGGTCTGGTCTGCTCTGATGAAGAGGGCGCGGCTAAGCACATGCTCGAGTTCCTCGACGTTCTCGCCGTCGGCGCCGATCAAGGATTCGCATACGGCTGGGCTGCAGTCCACGTAAAAGGCATTCCCGGGTTCGTCCATAGCACGACGCAGATCCCGCTCGACCCATAACGAAACCGTATCACTGCTCGGAACGCGGCCGCGGCCGTCGCACATGGGACAGACCGAGGTCAGCGCTTCGGTCACGGATTCCCCGGTGCGCTTTCTGGTCATTTCGACGAGACCTAGGCTGCTAATGCGGCCAATGCGAGTTCGCGCACGATCCTTTTTCAAAACGTTCTGGAAGTGCGTAAGGACCTTTTTCCGGTCCGCGGCAGAGCTCATGTCGATGAAATCTACGACGATGATTCCGCCTATGTCACGAAGGCGAAGCTGGCGGCCAACTTCATCGGCAGCTTCCAGATTCGCTTGCAGAATGGTGTCGGCTAGGTTCGTTGTGCCGACCTGTTTGCCAGTATTGATGTCGATCGCCGTGATCGCTTCCATCTCGTCGATAACCAGCGAACCTCCGGACTTGAGCGACACCTTCTGCTTGATCAGCTTCTCCAGGTCGCGCTCGACGTTGAAATGGTCGAAGATCGGGGTTTCCCCGTCGTAGAGAACGATGCGTTCACGCAGCTCTGGCAAAACGCTCTCGGCTACTGCGTGGACCTTTTCAAATTCGTCCGGGTCGTCGATCACCACCTTATTGACATCATCGCTGACCATGTCACGTAGAGTTCGGTAAAGGAGGGACTGGTCTCGGTAAACGAGCCCGGGAGCGCGGGTCTTTCGGGCGTTATCGACTACTTGGCCCCACGCGTTCTTGAGGAAGCGGACGTCCGACCGTAACTCTGTTTCGGCTTTCTGCTCGCACTCGGTTCGCATGATCAAGCCGAACCCGGCCGGCCGTATCCGCTCGCCTATCTTGCGCAAGCGCTCACGCTCGTCGCGGCTTTCGATCTTCTTGCTTATTCCCAGGTTATTGCCCGTGGGCATTAAAACGACACATCGGCCCGGCAGGGCGATGCGACTGGAGACCCGCGCGCCTTTGGTCCCCCGGGGCCCCTTGATCACCTGGACCATCAGTTCCTGGCCGGGTTTCAAAAGGTCGGTTATTCGTCGTCGTCGCAGGTCGCTGCGCTTGATGCTGGCGGGGCTCTCTCCGTTCGAAATCTCGTCTTCTGGCAGGATATCCGCGACGTATAAAAATGCGTTCCTTTCCAGCCCAATATCGACGAAGGCGGCATCCATTCCCGGCAGAACGTTCTGGACCATGCCCTTATATATGCTGCCAACGACACGCTCCTCGCGCTCTACGCGCAACTCCATGAGTTGCCCGTTCTCTACTACCGCTATACGCGTTTCGCGAGGGGTGACGTTGACGATGATTTGTTTGTTCATCGGTCACCATTTGGCCGGTGCGTCTGCGGGCTTCGCATAAATGCGAGTGTCTCGAGGGATGCTCCACGTTCCCTTACGTTCGGAGCGCGTCTCTTCGAGGATGGACAAAACTTTCTTCGACCGCCGCCTGCTCCCGGCTATTTATGTTTGAGTACCTAGTTTACCCATTTCGCGGCGGCCTGTTCCCGTTACGATCGTGTTAAGTGATGAAGGCACCATACTCTGCGGCAATTGGAGCTGAGCCCCCAAGCGTTGGAAATGGCGTACTCTCAGGGCGTCTTCCCTATGGGATTGCCGAACGGTGAAATCGGTTGGTTCCGGACCGACCCACGCGCCATTATCCCGCTGGACGGATTCCTCGTATCACGATCCCTTCGTAAATCGGACCGGAAGTTCGAGGTGCGATTCGATTCTGAGTATGAGCGGGTTGTTCGAGCATGTGCTGATCGCGAGGAAACGTGGATCACTGAGGAGTTCGTTAGCGCGTACACCCACATGTTCAGGATGGGCAAGGGCCACTCGTCCGAAGTGTGGATCGACGGTAGTCTCGTCGGCGGCGTTTACGGATTGGCCCTGGGCCAGGCGTTTTTCGCAGAATCGATGTTCCACCTAGCGACTGATGCCGGCAAAGTAGCGCTTTGGAGGCTCGTCGAGTTCTTGAAGGAGCGCAATTTCGAACTGCTGGACGTTCAGTACCTGACGCCGCACTTGGCATCGCTCGGCGCAGTGGAAATTGCCAATGAGGAGTATATGGATCGCCTCAAAAGTTGCCTCTAGACCGCTTCAAGCTTAGCGATTCCCGCAATCAAGCGCTTAGTCCCGACGACGCCCGGAAAAGCAATCGTGACCTCGCAGTCGCCAGGCGTCGGCATGCACGCCACGACCATTCCGACCCCGAACTTGGGATGCTTCACCTGCTGGCCGACCTCGAACGGCGCCTTCCAGTCCGGCGAGTGCAATCGGCGCGTTGGCGGAGCGTAGGGCGCGTTTCTCGACCGTGTCGACGCCATGGCACGGGCGGTTCTGGGCATGGTCGTTTCTCGGAGAGACGAGCAAATGTCAACTGGGATCGACTCCAAAAACCGGCTTCGCGAGTTGAAATTCGGCTGGCCGTAAGTGGTCCGGCGCGCGGCGTACGTCAAATAGAGCTCTTCGCGGGCACGGGTCATCGCCACGTAGCACAAGCGGCGCTCCTCTTCGATCTCCGTGTCAGAGTTCATCGACCGAGAATGGGGAAAGATGCTCTCCTCCAAGCCGACTACAAAGACCACGGGAAACTCCAAGCCCTTAGCAGTGTGCGCGGTCATGAGCGTAACCATTCCACCGTCGTCCGGCTGCTCCTGGACCTCGTCCTGATCCGATAGGAGCGCGATTTCTTGAAGGAATCCATAGAGGCCCGGTTCGCCACTGGTGGCGTCATGCTGGGCGGCGACGTTGACCAGTTCTTGCAAGTTATCGAGCCGGCCATTCGCTTCCTCGCTCCGTTCAGCGCGCAACGACTCCATGTACCCACTCTCCACAAGAAGCCGGCGCAAGACAGGCTCGGTCTTGTCGGGCGACTCGTCACGCATGGCAGCGCCGCTCTCGACGCCAGCCGTAAATGCATTGATCGCGCCAGCAGTTCTCTTTTGGAGTGAGTGCAGAAACTCCTGGTTCTTCGCCGCCGACCACAGAGAGCCCGCGCCCGCGAACTCCTGCATTTTCGCAACCGTCGTGCCACCGATGGCGCGTCCGGGCTCGTTGATGACGCGCTTCAACGAAACATCGTCGTCGGGGTTTGCAGCCAACCGGAGATAAGCCATCATATCTTTGATTTCCTTACGCTCGTAGAACCGCTGGCCCCCGATCAGGGCGTGCGGAATGCGCATCATGAGAAAGGCCTCCTCGATCACGCGGCTCTGCGCGTTCGTTCGGTAAAGCACCACAAAGTCGCGATGCTTGCGCTTTCCTTGCCGAACGGCATGTTGGATGGTGTCGGCAACAAGCATCGCCTCGTCCTGCTCCGTGCCCACCTCGGTGATGCTTATCGG
>JACDEQ010000186.1 GCA_013816225.1 Armatimonadota bacterium
CATGGGAGTCGTCCGATCGAAGTTGAAGGTGGCGCTGATCAAAGGCAAGCTTCGCACGAGCGATGCAGAACGCAAGAGTTTGGCGGGACGCAAGCCTTGGGCCGAATTGCTGATCTTCAAGGCTCTGGTGTTGCAGGCGCTCTACAATCTTTCGGACGGTCAGGTGGAATATCAGCTTCGCGATCGCTCTCGTTTATGCGGTTTCTCGGCCTTGGTCTCGAAGACGCGGTGGCTCTATCGCGAGGCGCTGAAAAGCGAGCGCGGCTCGAAGGTGCGCGCCCGCGTCGAGCATGTGTGATCAAAAGAACGGCATGGGAGCCGAGATCGTGCGCGTCATCGGCATCGTTCGCGCGAGGTGAAAGATCGGAATGACGATCCTCATTTACAACATGCGCCGCTTCGTCTGTCTTGAAAGGATGGTGACTGCGACCGGGTGAACCGGCGCGTCATGTTCATTGGTAGCGTAGGTGAGCGGAAGTAAAGTCACCTCCCAAATAACTGAGGTCGACTTCAGACAGCCTCAATCAGAGGACAAGGGTCTAAGAATTGCCGGACCATGAAGCCGATCATACCATAGGCGGATATTTTTAGAGGACTTGCTATTGCTCCGGGGCCTTGGTATAAATCCGAACACCACTACAATTTACATAGTCGTGGATAACTCATTCAGGCTAGTTCGAGGGGAATTTGCAATAATGAACCTGTTGTTTACCGCGCATAGTTACCCGCCGGATGTTTCGGGTGTCGCGGCGGTTGTAGCAGCGGTCGCCGAAGGGTTCGCTTCGCGCGGTCACAGCGTCCACGTCGCTACCGGCACGCTGCCCGGATCACCTGTAGTGGAGGTGCGCAACGGTGTAACGGTCCATCGATTCAATTTGTCGGGAAATGCCGTGAGCGGAATTAAGGGTGACACGTCGCCCTATCGCGAGTTTGCTGCCTCAGCCGAGTGGGATGTGGTGGCAATGAATCATGCGAAGATCTGGGTGACTGATGCTTTGCTGCCCGAGATCCAGAAGATTCCCGCCGCGCGCGTTTACATGGGGCACGGACTTTCTGCGCTCCGCAATCCAAGCTATCAGAAATACTATCAGTGGTTTGCCGATCGCTTGACGGCGTTTGACAGGGTATTCGCCTTGTCTCACAAAGTTGAGGAGGTTGAATTCTGCCGGCAGAACCACCTACCCAGCCCTGTCATCGTGCCCAACGGCGTGAATCTCGAGGAGTGGAGCAAACCCATTCTGAGCGTCCGAGAGGAGTGGGGGGTGGGGAGCCGGCCTTGGATCGTGAACGTTTCAAACCACAACCCGCTAAAGGGACATGCGCGGTTGATTGCTGTCGCGGACTCGCTCAAATCGACCCTGCCTGCGCTCCGGACCACGATCATCGGCCATTCCTATCCGGCAGCTAAGTGGGGTTTAGGCCGCTTTGGGGTCCGGGGAGGGTGCTGGTACCGCTGCCGCATGGCATCCCCATTCCGGAATCACATGGATCTCAAGCCTGGCGTTCCCCGGCCGAAAGTCGTCTCGGCGATCAAAGAAGCCGACGTAGTTGTGATGAGTTCCAGCTGGGAAGCGTCCCCGATCGCCATCCTCGAGGCCATGGCCGCTGGCACACCGTGGGTGTCGTTCGATGTGGGGTGCGTTTCTGACCACCCCGGCGGTATTGTCGTGGGTTCGGCGCGCGAAATGACGGAAGCCGTTCGCACTCTGCTTTCGGACCCCGAACTCCGGCGAGAAATGGGCAGGCAAGCAAGCGAGAGAATCCGCGCCGCGCACAGTTGGGATGCGCTCGTGACCCGCTACGAAGAGGAGTTTCAGCGGGCTTCTGATGCAAACCCGCGCCGCGCCGTAGGTGCTCTTGGCTAATAAAAGTCGTGGCGGGCCGGTGCCTGCATAGGTATTTTCAGATCCATGTTATTTCCGAAGCATCAGGGACCGCTTATTAAGTGAGTTTGCGCGCTCTCAGGCGCCAGGACCAAAGGTTGCCGGCATTGAACGGGAAATTGTTTCGGGGTCTCGGTGGCGCTTGATGTCCGGGTCACAACATGGCATCTCGGCATCGGATTCTTTGGTAAAGGCCGCTACCAGAAAGTGTCGGCCCAGGCTAGCAGCCGGATGAAGAAGTCGCGATTTGATCAGGCCGGGTCTGGCGCGACAGTGATGACGAACGCCGCAATCTGCTCATCGCAAGCGGCGACAATTACCACGAGGATCGCCTCGGCGGCCGTGGGTCTCGCCTCACGCTCAATGTATTCGCGCAATTACATGTGCAGTTGTTGCCAGATCACGTCCCAGACACCGTCTTTCTGGAAGTTGCGGAACATGTTGTAGACGGTGGAGCGCGGCGGATAGCCGTCGGGCGGAAGGTAACGCCACGGGCAACCCGGCCAGCCAGACCGCCTGCCTCATCGATAGCCAAAGCGTCAAGGGGCGCGGAAAAAGGGGGCGCTGCATCGACCCAAGCGGCTGCGATGCGGTTTAGTCGCACATTGGGATTGCGCACGCTCGGAAATCCGGCCCGAAGAGTGGCTGTTGATCGGGCCGAGGAAAAGCCGGCTAAATATTGGGTTTCGACCCTGCCGAAAAACATCACTTCCGCAAACTGGTGGAGAAGGACGAGGCTGGCGCGGCCTGTGCATCGCACGCTACGGATTTCTGGTCTTGGAGAGGGGGATGATTTGTATTAGCCGAGACTCGATCTGACAGACGGCGCCTGGTTATGCGGTCGGATTTTGGTGTCCGACGTTGTTAGGCGGCGATCATTTTCTCCTTCGTCATCGGCATTGCGTCAAGGAACGTTTGCATCGGCGTCTTGCCGAAGCACCAGCGCCCTTGATGTGGCCGCGCCTCATTGTACTCGTGAACCCAGACATCGAGATCGGCCTGCAGCTCGTCGATGAAACGATACACCTTTTTGCGGAACGCGACACGGTAAAACTCATTGAGCACGGTCTTGTGGAAGCGCTCGCAGATACCGTTGGTCTGCGGGCTCTTGGTCTTAGTGCGCGAGTGATCGATGTCCTCGATCGCGAGGTAGAGTTCGTACTCGTGCCGCTCTGGATTGCCGCAGTACTCGCTACCGCGGTCGGTCAGCATGCGTAGCAGCCTAACCTCGTGACTGTCGAGATCACGCGGTCGTTCAAAAGATCGGCTGCCGTGATCGGTGTCTTGCGATCATAGAGCTTGGCGCAAGAAACCTTGGCATAGGTGTCGATGAAGGTTTGCTGGTAGACGCGCCCGACCCCCTTCAGATTGCCAACATAGAACGTGTCCTGGGCGCCGCAGTAGCCTGGATGCTCGCTCTCAAATTCGCCATGGGCCTCCTTCTCGTCGTTGTCTAATTGAGGATCGTCGATCGTCTTGCCCTGCTCAGCCACGGCGGCGTTGTACGAAGCGGATGAGCGCTTCTGCCTTCCTCGCGTCGCCCTGATCACTCTTGATGGCAAGGGCCCGGACGTGCTCTCTTCTTTCGGATCTTGATCTGCTTTGTCACTACGGCAGCGTCGCAATGATGGCAGTGACAGCCACCAATTGAGCATTCAGAGCTGCCTGCAGCTCCTGGAAGGCGGCCTTGATTTCCGATGGCGTCTCGCAATTGCATTGATCGATGAGCAGAGCGACTACGTTATTGATTTGTCCGTAATGGTGCCTGTCGCCATTTTGACCTCATATGAATAGCCCGTTCCTACGGGACTAGATTGGCGCCCCACTGCGAGGAAAGGAGCTAGACACGCAAGGATGCCAATTGGAATCCCAATAGCACTTCGGGACGGTCGATCTTTGGGTGGGTATGCTGGTCTTCAAGGCCCTTGCCGATCCGACCCGCCGAGCGATCTGGTCTGGGGCCGCACGGGGCGGTTGGAGGCGGCTTTGGCGACGGATAAAACGGACATTGTTCCGGTCGCAGCTCGGGAATGGCTTAATTCTACGTTTCATTTCCGAGTCCGGTCTCCGGGAGTGTTATTCCCCGGTGCCGACATTCCGCGGGTTAGGTTGGCACGCCCTCGAACCGGTCTCCGCCCCGCCGAAATGGAAATTGAAAAATGGCGAGCAGAGACCGGCGCCTGAAACGCTCCGCACGGACCGAAATTCCAGAAATTGCCGACCAGAGACTGGGGCGTGCCAACCTAACCCGCGGGAATGTCGCAAATTCTCACACACCGGGAAATAACACCCCGGAGCCGACCACATGTTCCAACGCGGCGCGAAATTCCGCCGCGAGGCGGCCATGGGTCACGAGGACGATTCCAATCATCGAACGTACTTGTTCGTTGGGGGAACTTCGTTTCTGTACGGCACACCAAAGCCGACGACATCGGCGGCGTCGCGCGCCGGACAATGCCGATTTTGTTCGCATCAAGACGTACCTCTCCCATGGCTTTTCGGCGAATTCATGACGATCGAACACCTCACGTCGATGCGGCTGCCGGTGCCGGCGGGACGCTGGCGGACGGGCACCTGAACCTCCCCTCGCACGCACGCGTTGTAGGCGGGAAAATTACCGCCTATCTGTGTCCGCATCGGTAGATTCTCACTGCTAATTTCGGGGGGCGTGATAGCCCTTTCAAAAATAGCAAGCGCACAATTGTTAACGGACCAGCGTTCGCGGAAATTGCGGTGTCCTACTCGCAGACACGGAAGCGTTGAAGGACGTAGCCGTAACCGTCCCATACGCGTTCGCGTTCAAGCCAGCAGCGCGGCTCTGGCACATAGACCGGCGCCGGGGCGTAGTAGGGGGATAATAGTAACGAGGCTGAGCCACCGCGCTGCCCACGACGGCGCCAACGGCAAGGCCACCGAGTAAGCCCACGGCCACGTCTCCACCGCCTGCCGTTGCCGGTGTCGTAATGAAAGGCTTCGTCTCCGAAAAGAACTTGCGCATCGCCTGGCGGC
>JACDEQ010000018.1 GCA_013816225.1 Armatimonadota bacterium
CACGGGTTCGACCTGGCGATGAGCCGGTTCACGTTCGCGAACGACCCCGCCCTCGACAGGACCACGATCGGAACGACGCCCGGATTTTTGGAGCACGGGATTCTGATTCTGTTGATGCTCTTCCTAATTTCTCAAATTATGCGGGCTGTGGAGTTCGGTATCTTCAAGCTTAAGATATGATCGGCTTCGCGAGTGAAGAGGTAGAGCGTTTGGTCCGGCTGGCCGATGCCAAAGGGCTAACGTATATCGGCATCGAATCCGGCGATCGAGAGATTGTGCTCGAGTTCGGTGGCGCTTCTGTCGCTGCCGTTCCGCCGTGTGCCCACACCGAATTCGTCCCAGAAACGGTCGTAATCAAGAGCGGATACGTCGGATACTTCCGGCACGAGGCAGACGTCGGCGCTTTCGTAGAGGCCGGCGACGTTGTGGGTATTGTCGAAGCGCTCGGCCTACCTAACGATGTGGTGGCCCACGTCGACGCGATTGTCGAAGAGCTATTGGCGGACGACGGGCAAACGGTAGAGTACGGACAGCCGGTTGCGAAGGTAAGGGTCTCCAAATGAACAAGAGAGGATTTTCGATGATCGGGTTGCTGTTTGCCGTTGTGGTGGTCGGCGTCATGGTTCTCATCTTCTTGGGCGACGATTTCGGGATGGGGACGTCGCTGCCCGAAAGGCCGGACGGTGAAGGCAGGACGTCGATTGGCAAAGTCGCTGCGCGGACAAAGGACGAGGTTTGTCGTAGCAACCTGAGGCAGGTAAACATGGCCGTGCAGATCGAGCAAAATAGCGGTAATACGCCGAGCAGCTTTTCGGACCTGCCCGGGATCGGGCCAGCCATGCAGAAGTGTCCGATCGGGGAGGAGGCATACTACTTCGATGCCGCCGCGGGCAAGGTAACCTGTCCGCACCCCGGACACGAAAACTTCTGAATGTTCAGCAAGATTCTCATCGCTAACCGAGGCGAGATTGCCTGTCGTATTATTCGCGCCTGCAATGAGCTCGGCGTGAAGACGGTCGCGATCTACAGCGAGGCCGACCGTGAAAGCCTCCACGTTCAAATGGCCGAGGAAAGCGTATGTGTGGGGGCAGCCACGAACTCGGACAGCTACCTCAACATGCCCAACGTCCTGATGGCGGCGGTTATCACGGGGTCTGACGCGGTTCATCCCGGATACGGCTACTTTTCAGAGCGCCAGAATTTTGCGGATTCGCTCCAAGCCCTTGGAATTTCGTTCATCGGTCCTCCTGTCGAAGCCATCGCACGAATGGGTGACAAGGCCTCGGCCCGAGAAGCCGCGATCGCTGCAAATTGCCCGGTTGTTTCAGGTTCGCAAGGCATCGTCGAGGACGCAGACGACGCGCTCGCCGAAGCAGAGCGTATCGGATTTCCGGTTCTTATCAAGGCGTCCGCAGGAGGCGGCGGAAAGGGCATCCGCAAGGCCGAGTCGGCCGGGGACTTTCCGAAGCTGATGCGGCTCGCCCAGCAAGAGGCGGATGCCAGCTTCGGCAGCGGCGACGTTTACCTGGAGAAGTTCGTAGAGAAGCCGCGGCATGTGGAGGTTCAAATCCTCGCAGATACCCATGGAACTTGCATTTCGCTGGGCGAACGCGAGTGTTCGGTCCAGAACCTGCGGCACCAAAAAATGATCGAAGAAGCGCCGTTTGCTCTGCTGTGTGAGGAACAGCGGCATGAAATGGGTGCGGCGGCCGTACGGCTGGCGAAGGCGGTCGGATACGCGAACGCCGGGACGATGGAATTCTTGATGGACGATTCGGGAGCCTATTACTTTATCGAGATGAACACCCGCCTGCAGGTCGAGCATACGGTGACTGAGCAAGTGACCGGAATCGATATCGTGCGGCAGATGATCAAAATCGCCGCCGGCGAAAAACTCCCGATGGCACAGGAGGGGGTCCGCTGGACGGGGCATTCGATCGAAGCCCGAATTACCGCAGAAGACCCGGCGAACAATTTTGCGCCGAGCTGCGGGAGGGTAACAGCGTGGGAGCCACCGTCGGGCCCGGCTATAAGGATGGAAAGCCACGTCTACGCCGGTTTCACGATCAGCCCGTTTTACGATCCGATGATCGCAAAGCTGATTGTAACGGCCGATACACGCGACAACGCAATAGACACGCTGAGAGATGCGCTGGATAGCTTTCGAGTTGAAGGGATCCGCACAAACATTCCGTTCCTTCGCCGTCTCATCGACGACGAGAGATTTCGATCAGGCAATCTCGACACGAGCTTCGTTCCGACGGTGATGAGCGAGTAGTATGTCTTCTGCGTCCAGACGCAAGGCGAGGCTCGTCGCGTTTAAGGCGCTCTATGCAATCGACGTAGGTGGGCAAAGAACGGAAGAAGCGCTTGAGAGCGCCCTTGCAGAGGCTCAGCTCACACCCGACAACCGGATATTTGCCGAAGCTCTTGTGCGCGGGACGATGGAGAAGCGGTCGGATATCGACACGAGACTCGAAGGGCTCGCACGCGATTATTCGCTCGACAGGATGGCGGCCATCGACCGGACGCTGCTGCGCCTCGGGGCATACGAGATATTGTTTCACGAAGATACGCCTACGGCGGTGGCGATCAACGAGGTCGTGAGCGTGGCGAAGAAGTACAGCACGGCGGAGAGTGGCAAATTCATCAATGGCATACTCGGCGAACTCGATAGGCGGAAAGATGGCCCAGATTCTTGACGGCAAGGCCTTAAGCAGTCGGATACGCAATGAGCTTGCATCGCGCGTCGAGGCCCTAAGCGAGCGGGGTGTTGTACCAAGACTGGATGTCTTGGTCGCTGCGGACGATCCGTCCAGCATCACTTACGTTAATATGAAGCAGCAGTGGGCCGACAAGATTGGGATTGTCGGCGAGTCGTGGCAGGTAACGGCCGACACCACCCAGGACTGGCTCATCGATAAACTGGGCGAACTGAATGCCGACCCGGGCGTCCATGGAGTGCTGCTGCAGCATCCATTGCCGAGGCACCTCGACGAGGCGGCGGCGTTGGAAGCTCTGGGACCGGGGAAAGATGTGGACGGCATCTCGCCTCAATCTTTAGGAAGGCTCCTGACCGGTGCGAAGGGCTTTCGTTGCGCGACGCCGCTGGGCATGATGCGCCTGCTCGACGAGTACGGTTTGCAGTGCGAGGGCAAGCACGCCGTCGTCATCGGCCGGAGCGTGATCTTGGGCAAGCCGGCGGCGCTCATGCTGTTGGAGAGGAATGCGACCGTAACGATCTGCCACAGCCGCACACAGGGGCTTCAGGATATTTGCCGTGCGGCGGATCTCTTGGTTGCCGCGGTAGGACGTGCAGAGATGGTCACGGGCAACTGGATCAAACCCGGGGCCATCGTCCTCGATGCCGGATACAACAGGGTCGAAGGCAGATCCGGCGACGTGGGCGATGTGGAGGTCTCGTCGGCGTCCGAAGCCGCCGGTTGGATATCACCCGTTCCTGGCGGCGTCGGGCCCATGACAGTCACGATGCTGCTCTCGAACGTGGTCGATGCCGCCGAAACGGCTCCCTCCAACTGATGCAAGCGCAGTCGCAGCGATGCTAAGCAGCCGTCGGCATCATGTACTAGCTGGGCGCAGGCACCGTGCAGTAGCTGGGCGCATGCCATGGCGCTCCAGTGCCGGACCGCACTAACCCAGGGGAGTGCCAGCATCTGCCTCGGGCGAGCGATGGTTTACGCCTTCTCGACCTTCACCACCTTCTTGGGCGACTCTTTGCCGGCGTCGCTGATTGCGATTACGGTGATCGTGAACTTGGTGTCTTGGCCCCCGAGCGGCGTGTCCAGTTCGAACGGCGCGCTGCGGAAGTTCCCTTGAGCGTCGGTGGTCAGCGCTTGATCGCCGATCGTCCCCGACATCGCAATCGCGCCGAGCAGCGACGTCGTGTACTCCACCTTCACGCGTATCTTCGTGTTCGGAGCGGCAGTACCGCGTACGACCATCGGCGAGTTCACCTTTGCGCCGTCAGCCGGCGAAGTGACCTTCGGCGCGTCCAGCTCAGAGGTCGAAGCCGACGCGTTGATCCTGTCCTTGGCCTCGACGGTGTACTTGTTGTTGCCGACTTCGAGCGTCGCGATCACGGGCGCGTTCGAGAGGTCTTCGCCCCTGCGAACGGTGTAGCGGCCGACATACACGCCGTCGGGGTTCTCACTCATCGGCATGTTCTGATTCCTGCCGACGTCGAATGTAGCTCTGCCGCCCTTCGCGCCTTCGAGGCGCACCGTAATGACATCGCCCGGCTCGACGCGAGTGGGCGCGTCGTGCGTCAGCAGCTTGATCTCGCTCGTTGCGTCGGCAACCGTAAATGCCCACGACTTGGACACGCGGTTGCCAGCCCGATCCTCAGCGGAGACCGTCGCGACGTTCCGGCCGATTATGATTTGATCCGGCCTTAGGTTGGCGAAGGACGGCGTGATGGTCGCCTGATCCGTCACGTCTCTGCCGTTGACGATCATTCTGACCGTGGCGGGGTCGATGCCACTGCCGCTCCCATCATCGAAGACTGCTGACACGCTGACCTGACCCCTCACTACGCGTGCGTTCGCTTCAGGAAGAATCGTGGCGATTCTCGGGGCCTCCGTATCGACAGAAAGACGGTTGGCTGCTTGAATCAGCCGCTCGTCACGGCCGATCCTCAGAACGCCGAGAACGCTGGCTCCGGCGAGATTGACCGCCGTCCCGGCAGGCGGAACTGTCCAGGAACCCGCATATCGGCCGTCATTGACTTCACGCATGGCGACATTGTCGACAATGCCGGGGATACGGAAACTGGCTTGGCCGTTCGGCGTGCCCACCATCGATACCTGAAGAACGTCGCCGGGCCTCAGCCAGCCGGTTGAGTCGTGCGAGAAGGATTGGATTTCCAGCGCTCCGCCACCCCCCCCGGGTGGGTTGCCGCCTCCGCCACCCCCCCCGGGTGGGTTGCCGCCTCCGCCGGGGTCGCCGCCTCCGGTCGTTGAAATCACTACGCTCTTGGTTGATTCGATCCATCTGACGTCGGCGCCGAGCGACTCGCCCATGAAACGTAGCGGCACCATGGTGCTGCCCATGACAGTCGCCGCGGGAACGTCGAGCATAACGGTCCGCCCGTTCACGAGTGCGCTTCGGTCACCGAGGCCGAGCTCGAGGTCGGTATTGCCGCGTCGGGCAATGATCGTTCTTGTCGCCGCTCTGTATTCGACGTAGGCGCCCATCGCTTCGAGAACGCCCCGCAAGGGAACCATTACGCGGCCGGACATCATCATAGGACCGGCGCCCTGGAAGGACACCGTTCGCCCGTCCACCGTTACGCCAATACCCTGGGCGGCGGTCATACCTGCCGACGCACACATCAAAATGCATAAAAAAACCTTCTTCATGATTGTCTCCTTGACTTTGGTTACCACCTTAAAGACGACTAACTCGCCGGCTCTGTACTCAAAGCCGGCATTACTTTGCCTCCTGCTTCGCCGAAACCGATTTTGTATCCGTCGCCTTGGCACCAGCCCGTGAGGGCAATTTCGTCTCCGTCTTCGACGAATTTGCGCTGTTCCCCGGTTTCAGCCAAAGTAATCGGCTCTTCGCCTCCCCAGGCGAGCTCGAGCATCGAGCCGTATGAGTCAGGGCTGTCTCCTGAAACCGTGCCCGAAGCGTAAAGGTCGCCCACTTGGACGTTCGTGCCGTTTACGCACTGGTGAGTCAATTGCTGTGCCATATTCCAGTACATGTTCTTGTAATTTGTCCGGCAGATCGTTTGCGGTTTGCTCATTTTCTCGCTCTTTAGCAGCACCTCGAGAGCTATATCGTATGTCCATGCCCGGTCGCATAGCAGGTACGGAAGGACGGGAGGGTCCTGCACGGTGCCGGAAATTCGGAAAGGCTCAAGCGCATCCATCGTGACGACCCAAGGCGAAATCGTCGTGGCAAATGATTTCGCAAGAAATGGACCTAGCGGCTGATACTCCCATTTCTGAATATCGCGCGCCGACCAGTCGTTTACCAAAACCATTCCGAAAATGTAATCCTCAGCTTCGGCCGTCGAGACCTGTTGTCCCAGAGGGTTCGCCTTGCCGGTAAAGAAACCCACTTCGAGCTCGAAATCGAGGTTTCGGCTCGGGCCGTAAATTGGAACTTCCGCGTTCTGGGGCATGGTTTGGCCGTTCGGACGGCGGACCGGCGTCCCGGATACCACCACGCTCGAAGCGCGCCCGTTGTAGCCGACCGGTAAGTGCTTCCAGTTGGGCATCAAAGGATTGTCGGGCCTGAGCATTTTGCCGACATTTGTCGCATGTTGCTCCGAGGAATAAAAATCGACGAACGCCCCGATCTTCATCGGCAGATGAAATACCACGTCCGATTGCTTGTGGAGCGATTTGCTCAATAATTCTTCATCATCGCGAACTAACGGATTGTCTTCGCTAAGGATTTCGGTCAGGCATTTTCGTAGTTCGGCCCAGATCGGCCTGCCCTGAGCGACAAACTCGTTGAGAGCATGTAGGGCGAAAACATTATGAGGCGCCAAACCTTTTGGGAGCATGCCCGCGTTGTACAGAAAACTCAGATCTAGGACGTAGCTGCCTATTCCGACCCCGACCCTGGGTGATTCGTGGTAATAGGAAAAAACGCAATAGGGCAGGTTTTCTATCGGAAAATGGCTGTCAGCCGAGACCTCTACCCAGGACCTCATCCCATTCTCCTAAGGGAATGTCCTAATGCGTCGAGGTCTTCGATGGGGTCGGCGACAGAACACGATCCGAAGCCACGGATAAGCTCCCTCGACTTCACAATTTTCTCGGTGTTGAGGTGAAAAGTGCCATACCTGAGACGTTGCTGAACAAACTGGAATGCGCCCGAATCCTGCTGGCCGACGATTTCTTCGATCACGGAAAGGCTCGGGGCGAACGTGGCGGCTACCGCCGAGGCGACGAAGACATTAAGGAATCCATGCATTTCGCATTTCGTTTCCTCGCGATATGCGCGAACGGGATGGTGCAGACCTGCGGTGGCTTTGAATGGGAGCTTCGCCTTGGCGCATTCATAGATAAACAGAGAGGTTTGCTCGACAGTCGGAAATGAAGACGCGACGAGGCCGCCTGTTCGAATTTTGGCGTTGCTAACTCCCGTTTTCTTGATCGTCTCGATGGCCTTCGGAACGTCAACCTTCCAATTGTCGGAAAAAGGAATTTCTAAGTACAACTCTTGCTCTTCGAGATATTGGTCAACCCGGCGAACGACGGCGCCAAGGTCCGAACTCCCGAGAAGGTCCTTCGGAAGTGACGCCTCGAAGTCTTCGAGAACCGGAATTCCGCTTCGCCGGGCAGCCACGACGTCCGCCATTGTGTTCGCCAGGAAATCGACCGTCGTTTGCCCGCCCCGCCCGATGACGCAGACAGGGAAAAGGTCGCCATAGCCCATCCGGTATAGCGCGGAGTCCACCTCGGCGAGGCGCGCGGCGGGGCACACGAAACGGCCCAGGAACCAAGCTTCGGGCCCCGATCGGTATTTCAGGTAGTTAGGCACCGCAGCACTCACCGGTAGCTCGGCAGGCGGGAATAGCCCGGCATAATCGATGGAATTGCGAAGCAGGTAGCGAAGCGTCTCTACCATGCTAAAGCGCCAAAGCTCCCATCGGATCCCATGGCGGCAGCGCCACCGGTTTGTTCTTGAGAATCGGCAAAAGCTCTTGCGGGAGATATTTTCTGTCGACGGCGACCTCGTAGACGAATTGGTCGAACCAGTCGTCGGTCATTGTGAGGAATCCGTTACCTTCGCCTTTGTCTCCCCAGCTATTTTCAACCCGCCATTTCGTGGGTTTGCCACGCTCGTCCATATCTACACCGGCAAATACCATTGCATGCGTCATTTGGCTATCGCCATAATCGAGGCGGCTCGCTTTATCCAAACCGAATTTCGTGCCGTAGAGGGTTTCGTAGTCGAAGAGGTCCATGTCGAGTACTCCCAGATCGCGGTCGAGCATTTTGCCTACGTCACATCCGAACCACACCGACTCTCCTGCTGAAATCATTTCGATCGCAGCTTTCTTGATCACCTTCAGGTCGACGTTCAGGTATTTGATAATTTCGCCTTCTACGACGTTGCCCAGATACTCGATCGTGTATAAGGTGTTCATAGACTTGCCACTTTGAGGGCAGTGTATCAGGCAAATCTTAGCGTCGATGTCGTCGTTTACGTGTCGCGTAAAAAACGCCTGCGGCGTGATCATTCCATCCCGGTGAAACTCGCCATCCTTGTCTCGCCACTGCCAGTAGAACTCTTTCGGCGGCTCGCCCAAATGGATGGCGAGCATACGATAGACTTCTTCGAGCATCCTTCTCTTTTCGCGCCGCACGGCGTCGGCGCCGACCCCCTTCGCGGAGGATTTTCGGAGCTTCGAAGCATACTCGCGCAACTTCCGCGTGATCGCGGAGTTCATAGTGCCCGTGTTGCTACTGCTATCGGATTCGGGCATGGCGGACTTCGGTACCACGCCGTATTTCCTGATGAGATTTACGAACATGTCCCATTGGCCGCCGTCTTGGATTGGGCTTGCGAGCAGGTGGTCGAGCAGCCGGCTGCCAATGGGTTCTTTCACCGTCTTTATAATGCTCTCAAGAAAATAATTCGATTTTTCTAGCTTGTCCCAAAACATTGTGTAATTCTGTGAAATCTCGAATTTATCGTCGGTATTCATCGCCTTTATCGCCGCGACGCGCATGGGGTTGAGCCCCGCGAACATCCAGCAGCGGCCACTGCGGTTTTGCGAGGTGATCTGGCCGACCTTTATCGTGTGCGAAAAGACGTGGTTAGCTTCGATCACGGCTCGCCTATTGGAAGCCACGGAGGCCACAGCCGTCTTCGTGACCGCGTTGAGAGCCAGGCGGTTCTTCGGATCGCTCTCGAAGCTCCGCTGAAATGCGTCCAGGGCTCCCTGCGTGATGCTCGCAGCCTCCTTCGACGGGGGCTTGCCGTTGCCGTTTCGATTTGGTGTCGCGCGGCGGGCGCGAACAACCGGTTTTGTTGCCATTTTTTCCTCCGGAAACGCAAGTTTACCGCAGGGGTCTTAGTCTTCTGAAACAGTTACTCTTATACCGATCGTGCCGATGACCGCAGCTGCCTCGCTGCATTCCACCTTTCCCGCATTGTGAACGACGCTGGCCCCCAGGTTGTCGATTTCCCAGGTCTCCATAAAGGCTTCGTCTGGCGCGCAGCCCGTAGCCATTTGGAGGACAGTCATAACCTCCTCCCAAGTGTTGAACTCGTTGTTGAAAACCGTGACGATCCACCCGCCGCGTCCCGTGCCCGTGCTGATCTCTTCCTCGGCCTCCGGTTCGACAATGACCGGGCCGGCATAGGTGTTCAGTAAATTCATTCCGCTCGTACTTCTGTCTTTACGCCTATGCGCGAAACGATTGTTGCCACTCTGCGACACTCCGGTTCGAAGCCGAAGTGAACCGTAGCCTTCCGAACGTGTGAGCCTCCCAAGTCTCGATTTGAGCCTCTTCGATCGTGCAGGATGTCGCCATCATAAGCACTGCCACGACTTCGTCGAAGCTGTTTGTGTCGTTGTTGAAAATGCTCGTGACATGGCCGCCCCGAAACCCTTGGTCATGGTCGAGCGCTTTCGGTTCCAGTTTGTGGCTCATCGTGACGTCTCTTAACGCATGATAACGCAACTACGGCCGATATGCCAAGTAACGCGATTAGGAAGCCGGCTCGGTATGAGTGCGGGCTGTACGTCGCTGCCACTGTGCCTGCTTTGTAATCGTACGATGGGAAACTCATCTCCCAGCCGTCTCCTGCCGGGGAATTCAGCCAGTTGCGTGTCTGCTCCCGGCCGGCTCCTGCCCACGAAAGCACTTTCTTGGTGTAGCCTTCGCTCTTCACAAACGAGCGCGGGTCTTCCCCCGGTAGACGGTATAGATTCCATCCGGCGCCTTCGTAAACCACCTCCAGGTCGAGAGGGAATGCTGACATGGCATACTCAGCGCCAGCCTGGCGCGCCTTCAGGGGTTCGAAGGTCGGCTTGATTAGCATCATGTTGCCGTTGGCCTTGGGGGCGCTGTCTTGCCCGTTGATGTCGTCGAGCCGCTCCTTCGTGTGTCTGGGAATAAGCGAATCGTAACCGCCGATCTCCGTGATCTTGTAAGGAAGTAAGCTGTTCGGCGGGGCGACGCTATTTTGATTTAGCGGGAGTCCGAGTAAAAACCAGTGCTTATTGATCACGGCGATCGATTTGCCTTGGAGTTGCTCCAGACCCGCGAATTCCCTGTCGAAGAGGCCGCGCTCGGACCCGGGGTTTATTGCCCGATGCGTAACGCCGAGAAAGACGATCTGGGCAACTGCGAGGACCGCGGCCGCAGCGGCGCCCCGAAGCAAGAAGAGGACGAACGGGATCGCAAATGCGGCGATAGGAAGTAGCGATGGAAGGCCGAATCTCTCTGCGATCTCAGGCGGAACTGCCTCCCGAACGGCGTAGGCTCCGGCCAAGGCCAGCAGGACGGCTCCGGCGGCGCTCAGAATCCCCAGGCGAGAAGGCCTTTCGGCGTGGTCTCTAATAAAAGCTCCCCCGAGAGTACACAAGCCTAATGCGACGAGAATTGCGGCGCGCCCTGGCGAACCCGTTGCAGACCAGCCAGGAAGGGAAAAATAAAGGGCCTTGTCCGCCAAGGTGCCTAGGGCGATCAAGAGCCCGAACGCTGTAAGTAAACCGAAAAAAGCAAGTTCGGGCCTGCGCCACGACGCGACAAGAGAGAATATCGCAAGAGGAAGGACAACCGGCCCGACGTAAAAAGCCAACTCCGCGTAATTTCTTCCGGGCTCTTGATAGGCTAGCCAGTAGCCTGTCAGAATCGGTCCGTAGCTCTCTGCACCATGCGGCATGCCGAAGAACTGCGGTATGAACAGCGTGAGAAGGTGCTTCGAGTGCAGCGCTTGGCCCTTATGGGCCTGCCAAGACGCTTCAGACGCAGCGCTCACCCTATGTCCGTTCAGGGCGTTTTGCACACTCGGGACTAGTTGGGGAGCGGCGATAGACAAGCCGATCAACAGCGCAGCGCCCCCGGCAACCCCTAACTTTCCAGTGCCTTTCCTTCGGCGGATTGCAGCGAAGGTGATCAGCCATAGGCCGTATAGGCCCGTTGCCACCAATCCGTAAACGGCAATCTGGATATGGCCAGCTAATAACAGTAAGGCTATAGATATCGCAAGCTTGGAAACGCTTCGTGCCGAAAGCTCTTCGTAGATCCTCAGGACTCCCACGAGGCACCAAGGTATCCATGAAGCCGTCATGCCGACGCTGGGCAGCTGGATCCAGGACACCAAGAACGCGCTCAGTTGAAATGCGGTTCCCCCGATGATTCCGCCAAGTTCATTGCCCCCGAGCCGGCGGCAAAGCATGTACACACCGAGACCGCCCACAAAGATGTGCAGCCACGCGGAAAAACCAAGCAGCGACTCGGCATCTAGCGGCCACAGCCAGTGGATCGGATAGAGTGGCGCGCTCTGTGAATTGGCCAGAAATGGCGTCCCTCCCAAGGTATGCGGGTTCCATAGGGGTACCCACCCGGCCCGCATGGAATCGAGCATGAAATCGCGCCATGGCAGGAACTGCAGGGCGCCGTCGATTTGGAGGGTGTCCCAATCGGTTTCGGGCGTCGAACCGTTCCACGGAGGCAACAGATGGATCTGATCCACCGGCGCCGGAACGAGGTCGCCGAATACGAACTTTCCTGTAGGAATCAGCGCGACGAGTGCAAGCGCCAAGACGGGCCAAAGCGCGCGCCAGGACATGATGTCAGTTTATCTCAGCGATCCCGTCGCCACGTACTTCTCGAGATCCCCGTGCCAGCGCGGGAGCATCTCGTCCCTCCAACTGCGCAGTCTTGGATTATCCTCTCTCGAAAAAAGCCATTCCGTCATCATCAGTACACGCGCGGCCATGAATACCTCCAAACGCTCCCGCCAGTCTTTGGGCAGTGGCCGCGCTTTAGAATAGCCTTCCCCATAAGCTTCGCGAAGGTGCACGAAGTTGTCTTTGCGACGAAATTGACTGAGCGTAACGGCGTAATCGTAAGCATGATGCGCCCAACCGAGGTCGTCGAAATCGATAACGGCAATTCCGGATTTAGCAAAGAAAACATTTCCGAAATGCAGGTCGGCGTGAATCAATCCGAAATCCTTCTTCTTCCCGTAATCCGCGATTTGTTTCATTACCAGTTCGTACGCGTTAAAGAAAACATCGGATTTGACAGTCTCGTCCAGGCGTGGCCGTAGGTCGTCTCCAAACAGAATCGGGTCGTTCCAAGAAAGGCGCTCGAAATCTCTGGGAAAGTCATACTTCTCGGCGAAGTTGTGCAAGGTTGCGGTAAGTTCGCCGGTTGCTGCGAGATGCTTCGCTGCGATCCGTTCGTCGACGAACCGTCCTTCGATCCAGCCGAACGCCGCCGCCAGCCTGGTCCCTTCGACCCCATTTGCACGGACCTCGACAATAGATTCGCCACTCGCCGTCCTTCGGGGGACCGGCGCATTTATCTTCGTCCCTTCACTTAGATCAAGAAGAAACGCGAGCTCAGAGCTTATGCTGCTTCGACTCTGATAACCCGGGCGGTGAATCCGAACGGTCGATTTTGTTCCCGAGGTATCGATAACCCGAAAGGTCGTGTTCTCGCCATGATTGAGCGGCCGCATTTTGACGGGCTCGATCCCGAATTGTCGACATACATCCAAGGCGGCGGGTCGGAGTCGTCGAAATTGCCCCGCAGTTGTTAGTTCCAAATACGATTTCATTGCATTACTTGTCTGACGGCACGGAAGAGCTCCGCCGGCGGAAGCCCGTATCGTGCGCCGGCGGCCCGATTTGCCTTCACGGGCCCTTCACGACTGTCGCCCCCGTGCTGCGAACGGTGTGCCGCAAAGGCGGCAATTTTGGCATCTGCGACGGATGATATGTCTACGGCAATATTGGGTCGCCGGGTGTGAAATAGGTAAAGGGCCGGCTTGGTTGCCAGCTCAAGCGCTGCCGAACGTGCAACCCGGCCGAGAGCTTCATGGTCGGGATGTAGGTAGGGCATTTGCGGCTTGAAGCCGTCGAAAGTAATTACAAGGTCAGCATTTTCGCGCAGGAGTACGTCCGTGAGCTTCCGGTTGAGGTCCCGATCCTGCACTACGGACCTGTCGGGCAGGTCTAGGAATAGAATCTCGTCGTATCCCATAATCCGGCCCGCCGCCCGCTGCTCTTCTTGGCGGGCAAGCGCAAGGTTATCAGCACCGACCTTGTTCGGACCCTTCTCCCCGTTGGACGCGACCACCAGCACCACCCGTGCTCCGGCCTTGCCGAGCAGGCTTAGGGTCCCCGAAATCCAATATTCGGCATCGTCCGGATGTGCGACGACCGCGACGACCCTCCGAGCGCTCATCATGGCTTCGCCTCCGGCCATCATGTCCGTGGGCGTCTCGGTCGCACGCGTTCCGAGTTCGGCTCGAACGAGCAGCAGAAATCCAGCGAACAGGAGTATCCCGGCAATCACGTTCTTGCTAAGAATCGGCCGCTCCGGACATCAGTTCGCGGGCAAGAACTCGTAGCCTAAGCAGCCCGACGCGCTTGCATTCGAAACTTGAACGGCTTGCCTTGCATCGCCTTCCACTTTGCTTTCTGGGCCACAGATAGCACAGCTTCCATCTTCTTCTTGGCGATCTCGAGGCCCGCGCGGTCCACGCGTCGGGGGGCCGAATCCTTAGCGACGGGCGCGGGTGGGCGAAACGAAGATATTTGAATCTTGGTCAGTTGCGACTTCTGCTTTGCGGTCATGGCGAGCGCCTTGGCGACTGCGGGATCGGAGAGCGCGAACGCCCCGGACTGCTGGAGTCTCAGCTGGTCGAGCCGGTTGGCCTGTGCCCTGGTCAGTAGTTTTGTAATTCCAGCCTGAGCCTTTTGCAGTTGCGCCCGGCGTTGGTCGGGCGTTACCTGCTTTCCGTTGTTCGTGCGGAAGCCGGCCATCATGTCCGTCCGCATTTTGTCGAGGCTCTTCCTTTGATTGGCCGTCAGCTTGAGCTCCGTTTGGACCTCCGGCCTGAACAGTAGACCCATCCCCATCATTCCACGCATGCTCGGTCCTTGTCTGCGGGGCTGGTTTTGAGCCACCGCAACCGACGCGACCACGGCGACCATGACCGCTACTGTCGCAGCTTTCCTGAATTTCACAATTAAATCCTCCTTCAGCGGGTCCGGCTAACCGGGAACCCTCAGACGATCATACGATAAAGCAGCGGAAATCGGTAGCCGACCGGATGGCTTCGCAACAGATTATTTCACGCCTATCGATTCGTAACGCGTATAATTGAACCGGGAACAGCGAGAAAACGCATGGGAGGCTCCGAAAGGGCAACTTTTCTTTTCACCGACATCGAGGACAGCTGCGGACTCTGGGAAAGGGATACGGCCGGTATGGAAGTCGACCTCGAAAAGCACGACCGCGTGCTTCGAGAGGCTGTCGAATCGCGGGCTGGACGCATTTTTCGGAGCGCGGGTGACTCGGTTCTCGCACGGTTCGAGAGCGCTGCTGATGCGGTGAAGGCTGCCATCGATGCGCAACTTCGCTTGCGGGCCACGGTATGGGGCGAGGCGACTCCGATCCGGGTTCGAATGGCCATTCACGATGGCGAGGCCCAAGGCAGGGCAGGCGATTTCTACGGCCCGGCGCTGAATCGCTGTGCGAGAATTCTCGGCGTGGCCTACGGTGATCAAATACTGCTGTCTCGCTCCATTCGAGATAGCGTCGAGAACCAGCTTTCGTCCGTAACCAATCTAAAGCCGCTAGGAAAGGTCCACTTGAGAGGCCTCGAAGGGCCCGAAGAGATTTACCAGGTTGGGCACCCTGGGCTCAAAGCGGACTTTCCGCCGCTTGCCGGGCTGGACACGAGCCCCCACAACCTGCCGGTCCAGCTCACCAGCTTCGTTGGCCGGAATCGTGACCTGCGCGAAATCAACAAGCTGCTGAGTGCGTCTCGCATCGTAACACTGACGGGCCCGGGCGGGTGTGGCAAAACGCGTCTTAGTCTCAAGCTGGGCGAACAAGTTCTGGAAGAGTTTGTCGACGGCGTGTGGTTCGTCGAACTCCACGCCCTGACCAACCAGGATGCAGTAGCGGGAGCTGTTGCTTCGGTATTCTCGGTGGCGGAGCGAACAGGTCAGACAATCGAAGAGGCCTTGGCCGAGTGGCTACAGCCCAAGAAAGCGCTCATCATCATCGACAACTGTGAGCACCTTCTGGAAGGTGTCTCGGCATTCGTTGGCGGCATGTCGGCGCAGTGCCCGAATCTCAAGTGGCTTTTGACGAGTCGCGGACCCGTTCACGTGCACGGCGAGGCGATCTATCGGGTTCCGACCCTGTCCGTTCCCGAAGAAGACGAAACCCGCCTGGCCAGCATAACTCGTTGCGCCGCCGTTAAGTTATTTACAGATCGCGCGTCCGTCATATCGTCGTTCAACCTCACTTCGGCAAGCGCCCCGCACGTCGCTTCCATATGTCGCAGGCTCGACGGAATGCCCCTCGCGATCGAAGTGGCCGCCAGCTGGACAAAGGCTCTTGCCCCGAGGCAAATCGCCGAGCGTTTGGGTAAGCACCTCGACCTTCTCCACCGGGCGAGCCCCAGTAAGCTTAGTAAACACGAGACTTTGCGAGCGGCCATCGACTGGAGTTACGATCTCTTGGTGGACCAGGAACGCCGCCTCTTCAGGCAACTCGCCGTTTTCTCGGGCGGGTGGACACTCGAGGCGGCCGAGCAAGTTTGCCAGTTGGAAATTGACCCGATCCACGTCTTGGCATCGCTGATCGATAAGTCCCTGGTCATGACTGAAGAGGGTCTCGCCGGAGAGTTGCGCTATCGGTACCTAGAAACAATTCGCGAGTACGCGCTGGAGCGTTTTTCCGAGACCGGCGATGAAGTCGATGTCCGCCGCCGCCACCTGCAGTATTTCATGTCGTTTGCACACGAGGCAGAAAAGGGCATGACCGGTGATGCTCAGGCGGAATGGATGTCCCGCATCGACCTCGAGCGCGGAAACCTTCGCGCCGCGATGCGGTCCGGGTTGGACTTGGATGAAACCGAGCCCGCGCTCAAGATGGCCGTTTCGCTGTGGAGATATTGGTATTACCACGGGCAGTTTTCCGAAGGCAGCAAGTGGCTGCACGACCTGCTGGATGGAGC
>JACDEQ010000187.1:0-3521 GCA_013816225.1 Armatimonadota bacterium
TCCGGCATATGCACCTGCCTTAATGATCCAGGGCGACGACGCGCGGGAGCACGGTGATACGCAAAAGGCGACCGACCGCTACAATCAGGTGCTGCAGGGTTTCCCGGATTTTGCACCTGCGCAAAAGGGGCTCGCCCTTCTCGTTGTCGAAGACCCGGCGAACAGCGCGAAGGCCTTCGACCTTGCGACCAAAGCACGCAAAGTTCTTCCTGACGATTCTGATCTCGCCAAAGTGCTGGCAACAGTAAGCTTCCAGCGGAAAGACTTCAGCCGGGCCATCCAGTTGTTTCAGGAGAGCGGACGAAAGAAGCCACTGGATGCGACGTCGCTCTTCTATCTTGGGATGTCGCAGTCCCAAGCGGGGCAGAAATCGGCCGCCCGGGAGTCGCTCAACAAGGCGCTGGCCGCTGGCCTCCGCGAACCGAATGCGGCGGAAGCGAAAAAGGCGCTGGCTGAGCCGAACCGTTAGCATCGTGAAGAGCGTGGCCTAGCATTGGTCATCTCGCGAGGTCATCGCCCCGCCCATACATCAGGAGCAGACCACCCTCGGCAGCTGCCACCCTGTTCGGGACTTTCCCGCTGATTGGCAGCGACGCGCTAGACCTGGCTGGCGGCCTCTGTCGTCCGCCGCCAAGCGTCTCTCTCCTGTCCGTTACTGCGAACAGGGAGCGGCAAGGCAAAGTCCGTCTGCTGAGGCGCAGAATTCCGTGATACTGACCGGAAACTGATATACCGAAACTTATATCGTTTCGCCGGGTTATGAAGCTCAATGATCCGATGCTCCGATGCGATAAAAAAGCCGAATAGTGTCGGATCTATTTACAGCTTTCGCAGAAAGAGGCGAAATAAGACGGTAGTGGATAGTCTTAACATACTCATTAGGTCTCACTTAAGTGTTATCTCATGAATGTGGCATGATGTGTGCTAATCTGTAGTAATTATAGAAAATAGAATATGCCGAATGAATCGGCTGCCTATAGCGAAACAAGGAAACAACACGGGGAAAAAATGAAAATATCTAAATTAATGTTAGCGATGCTGGCGACTGGCGTGCTCGGTTGCAGTGTCTTATCTCAGCAAGCACAGGCGGTTCAGATTGATGGAACGATCGGGTTTACAAGCGCTCCACACCTGACCGGCGGTTCCGTCAGTCAAGCGGGGGGCACCACCTCCCTTCACTTCAACAATCCGATGTTCGTCAATTTCGGGACGGACAACTACGCTGGCACGACAGGTAAAGAGGTGACATTCACCGACTTCTCCTTCACCGGCTCAGGCACCGGTGCGGCGCTCAGCTCCGGCTCGATTGTTCCGGAGTGGACTTTCACCTCCGGGGCGATCACCTACTCCTTCGACCTGCTTAATTTGACGGCAGGCACCTTCAGCAGCGGCAATCCCAACGCGCTGAGCTTGCAAGGCATGGGCATAGCACACATCACGGGATTCGATGATACAAATGCCAGCTTTAGCCTTCAAGGAACCGGCAAGGGCTTCACCTTCACGATTCTGCAGGCTTCCACGACGGCCACTCCGTCGGTCCCAGAGGGGGGATCAGCGGTCGCCCTGCTGGGCATCGCGATGGCAGCAGTCGAAGCTCTGCGCCGGAAGATCCGTGTAGCGTAAGCACAGCACTAAAAATAACGAGCGACAGGCCGGGCGGGGTATAAAACCTCGCCCGGCTTTGTTATTGGATATTGAATATTGAGTGGTCGCTCCTACGTGTGAATCCGGTGATACCCCCGTTTGCGCCGAGCGATGGGGACGCGGCACGGGGCTGAATTAACGTCGGAACGCTTTACACAATTCGGATATTCGCTGGCTCGCGCGACAACGCAGTAAATATGTATATATCTGACACTGTTATAGTTATACTGTAACTCGCGATCTTGGCATCCATCCTGCTTATGAATTATCTAGATTTACTTGACGGCCGCAAAGGGGCGCCGCCACAACAACAAACAGGAGAAGAACGATGAAACTAACGAAAACTATCTTAGCCGCCCTGGCGGCAAGCGTCATGGGCGTCCTGGCTTCAACGGCACAGGCGGTAATGATCGATGGCACTATCGGGTTTAGCAATCCGAATGGCGGCACCGCTTCCCTGGTCGCCGGGGTGACTACGGTTCATTTTACCCCACCTCTGACGGTGAATTTTGGCACTGGAGACTATTCTGGAACTACCGGCGCGACGGTCAGTTTCGTCGATATTAGCTTCAGTGGTTCTGGTACGGGTGCTACCTTAACGTCGACGAATGTGCCTGAATGGACTTTCACATCCGGCGCCAACACCTTCTCGTTCGATCTGCTCAGTTTAGCGTCGGCGAAGTTTACCGGCGGCAGCCCGAACACGTTGAGCTTGTCGGGTTTCGGCAAGGCGCACATCACTGGCTTTGACGATACAGTTGCCAGCTTCAGCCTTCAAGGCACCGGTAACGGATTCACCTTTACGATTCTGCAAGCTTCGACCACTGCTGTTCCGACTGTGCCGGACGGCGGATCTGCAGTCGCCCTCCTCGGCATCGCGCTGGTGGCGATCGAAGGCTTGCGGCGGAAGTTTGTAGCTTAATTAACGACATTAACAAATCGACGGGTAGGGCTGGTTGAGCCCTACCCGTTCGTTTTGCCGCGGCTTCCGTGTCACGTCGGACCATCGTTTCATCCGATCACAACAACTTCGTTGTTTTCGCTTATTCCAAGTAAATATTTCTAGACTGACTCACGTCATACTTATATAATCTCCGAGACCATCCAGCTGTGAACTATGAAAACTAGACTTTCGGCATTTTTGACTACTCTCGCTGCCTTACTGACGGCAGCAATTTGTGTTAACGCGCGCGCCGCCGCCGGCGACCTATACAGCGGGCAACTAAGTGGCCTCGCCATCGACAAATTTACTCCTGCTGGAACCAGGAGCACGTTTGTTACAGGGCCATTCGCTGACTGGCTGGCGTTCGACAGCAAAGGTAATCTTTTCGTTTCGGACACGCAAAGCAACGTCATTGTCAAGATCACCCCTGGTGGAACGAAGACGACGTTCGCGAGTTTGGTCGATCCAGGCGGTCTCGCGTTTGATGCCTCTGGCGTTCTTTTCGCAGCCGATGCTTCCGCGGGCGTGATTTACAAGTTCACCCCCAATGGCACTCGGACGACTTTTGCTTTCGGGTTGAACGGTCCTGCGGGATTAGCCTTCGACCGTAACGGCAACCTGTTTGTTTCAGAGGTTAATACCGATTCGATATTAAAGTTTACCTCAGCCGGGTCGAAGACCACATTCGCGACTAATCTCGCCACTCCCTTGGGCCTTGCCTTTGACGCCTCAGGTAACCTCTACGAGGTGGACTTCAGCAGCGGAATAATCAACAAATTTACGACAGCTGGTGTGAAAACCGCGTTTGCGACCCAATTGGCAGCGCCGCGTCACCTCGCCTTTAGCCGCGATGGAAATCTTTTTGTCGCGAACTTCGCCACCCAGGTCATTTTGAAGATCACTCCTGCTGGCACGAAGAGCACATTCGCCCTCA
>JACDEQ010000187.1:3531-4850 GCA_013816225.1 Armatimonadota bacterium
GGCCTTGGCGAATATTTCAACGCGATTGTTTGTCCAAACTGGCAATAACGTCGCAATCGGGGGCTTCATTATTACCGGCACTGACAACAAAAAGGTCGTGATTCGCGGAATCGGACCGTCCTTGCCGAATACAATTACGGGCCGGTTGGCGGACCCGACCTTGGAACTGCACAATGCGGCGAACACGATCATCGCGACGAACGATAACTGGAAAATCAACGATCAAACCGGATTGTCTCAGCAGGCCGAAGTCGAAGCGACAACTATTCCGCCCTCCAACGATCTTGAGTCTGCGATCGTGACCACCCTGGCGCCGGGAACTTATTCTGTCGTGCTTGCCGGGAAGAATGCCATCACTGGGGTGGGATTGGTGGAGGTGTATGATCTCGACGCCGCCGTGAATGCGCTTTTGGCGAACATATCAACCCGCGGTTTCGTGCGGACTGGGCAGAATGTGATGATCGGTGGATTCATTCTAAATGGCGGAAACGCTACCGGCCGTGTGATCGTTCGGGCGATTGGACCGTCGCTGCCGAATACAATCGCGAGCCGGTTGGCGGACCCGACGCTCGAACTTCATGACGTAAACGGCGCCCTCGTCGCGTCGAACGATAATTGGAAAATCAACGACCAGACCGGGCTCTCGCAGCAGGCTGAAATCGAAGCCACAACTATTCCCCCCTCCAACAACCTGGAGTCAGCGATCGTGGCGACACTTCCGGGCGGTGTATACTCCGCCATCGTGGCCGGTAAAAACGGCGGGACTGGCGTAGCACTAGTCGAGGTCTATAATCTTCACTAAGCCATAAAAGGATGGAACTGGCATCGGGTTCTTACCGCAGAGAGCGCTGAGAAGAATTCGTTTCTTTCAGTCCCTTCCGAAAACTCTGCGCTCTCCGGGTTGTAGCCCTCTGACCCCTACCCGAAAATTCGGTTCTGCGGTAAGAACTGACGAGCGGGTGAAATTGGCCTTTTAGGCGTTGGTCGGGGGTTGCCTGCGCTGTAGAGTAGATGAACGATGCGTCCGGCTCGCTCAGCTCGCGCTCTCATCCAAATACCACTAGTGCAAACAACTATCACTGTGCAGTTTGCGCCACTGAACGGATTTGGCCGGGAAAACGTAAGTCGGCACGCCAGTTGCTCTATACTGGTTATGACAATGTTAATCGGATTGGGACTGACGACCCCCGCCATACTAGCAGCGATCGTCGCCGTTGTTCGGCGAGCCCCAGAAGGATACGAAGACAATTACGGCTTTCATTTTGTCGCAAGTACCCGCAAGCAGGTCAGCTCTCCAAGATTGGCGCAGGCTACGAGGC
>JACDEQ010000188.1 GCA_013816225.1 Armatimonadota bacterium
CTGGACCCGTGTGGACGAGAACACGAACGCCCTTCCAGATCGTTTCGTCAGTGATATCGTCATCGATCGCAGCAACCACAACCGCATTTATGTTTCGTTTATGGGCTGGACCTCGGACAATATTTGGCGGAGCACGAACGGTGGAACCAACTGGGAGCAGATCACCGGCTTCGGCGTGCACGCTATCCCGAGCGCACCCGTGGGCGCCTTCGCCATCCACCGGATCAAACCCGGCTGGCTGTACGCCGGAACCGATATCGGACTGTTCACGTCGAGTGACGACGGCGCAACGTGGACAACCTATACGGATGGTCCCGGAACGGTTCCCATGGGTGAGATGGTATGGCATGACGACAACACCTTGGTTGCGATTACCCATGGCCGCGGCGTATTCAGCGCCGTCATCGATCCTAACCTGCAGCCCGTCGGAGCGCGAAGCTTCACGATGCTTCGTGGCACGGCTATCAGCAGCAGTCTCGACGACATCGCTCGCAGCGATAATTTGTATTTGACAATGCGCCCGGGCATCGTCTTTTCGAACAATCTGCCTCCCATCGAGGTTCAAATCGACGCAACGGCGCCGGTTCAAACGGTTACGGGCCTCAAGTTTCTGGTCGAATCGAATGGTAGTTCGAACACAGTGTCCCAAACGACGTCCTTGTTCAACTTCGCTACCGGCCAGTACGAGCAGGTGGATGTCAGGAACCTCACGACAGGTGACATCACGGTGGAAACCACTGCCACGGGCAACCCGAACCGGTTTATCCAGGCCGGGACGCGCGCGTTGAGAGTGAAGCTGTCGTACAAGTTGACCGGCCCGGTGTTCACCTTCCCGTGGATAGCCAAGGTCGACTTTGTAAAGTGGACCCTCACGCCCTAAGGAATAAGCGGGCGCGAGACGTCGTCTCGCACCCCGCTTTCCTTGCTCGTGCTATTCTTGGCTCCGGATGATTCCTATAAGGGACGAACGTGATCGGGGGCCGTTCCCATACCTCACCGCAACGATTGTAATTCTGCTGGCGATAGTCTACTTTTGGGACCGAAATTGGAATGTGTTCGGGCCTCGGTATGTGTTTGCGGACATGGCTGCCCGCGCGGTCGACATCGTTAGCGTGTTCAGAGGTGGGCTGAAGGAGCCGCTTCTCACCCTGTTTACAAGCATATTTCTGCACGCGAATCTAGCCCACATCATCGGGAACGTACTTTTCCTATGGGTTTTCGGGCCGCGCGTCGAGCACACTTTTGGGCCTTGGCGGTTCATGATTTACTACCTGGTTTGGGGCTTATTCGCATCGGTCGCCCAGATTTTCGTGATGCCCAATAGCGGCATCCCCATGCTGGGAGCGTCTGGCGCGATCGCGGGTGTTATGGGAAGCTACTTGCTACTCCACCCGGCGGCCCGAATCGAGGTGCTGGTGCCTCCGTTCATTTGGTTTACGTTCCACGTACCGGCGTGGCTGCTGCTAGGTATGTGGTTTCTGATACAGATATTCGTCGTTCAAGAAGGCGTCGCCAATTGGGCGCACGCCGGCGGGTTCCTTGCAGGCATGTTGACCGTCATGTTCTTGAGGCCGGCACGGGTCGTCGGACGGCCGGTTCTCAAAACCTAGCCGAATGAGCCCAAGATTTCGACCTCCCGTCTGGTTGTGGTTTGCGCTTGCCGTGTCGACGGCCGTCAGCCTATGGGTCGCTGTCGAGCGGCACCGTAGCGAGGCTGCAAACCGTGCGGTTCATCTCGTCGTGGATATGCCCGACGTGCGTCTCTTGGCCGCGAGCTCAGGCAAGCCGCATGCTGAGGTGCTTGCGGAGTTGCGAGCCGACGGCGTGACAGGTGTGGCCGTAGCCGAGGACACGATCGACGACCTGATCGCCTCCGGCCAGATCGCACCGAGTTCACCCGGTAGGTACCGAGTGGCCGACCCGTCGATCGCCGACAGGTTATCGGACGTCATGCGGCAATTCGGCGTTGCTACGGGTGCTCCTACGGCCGTTTTCGAACTACCGAACGGCGAAACCCTCGGCATTTCGGCGCGGCTCAGCGATATCAAGGCATTTGGTTTAGGCTTCGATCGCGAGACCATCTCTCTCGTGAAGGACGCTGGCCTCTCGGTCTTGGCGCGAGTCTCGAACCCACCCCTCTCAACGAAATCTTCGATCGCTCAGGTTGTTGAGGCCGTTGAGGCTATCGGCGCCGAAGGAGTAATTTTCGGCGGCGACCAGGTTTTGGGACGTCGCGATCTCATACCCTATGCCGCGGAGCTGTTCCGGAACGCCGGGGTTTGGGTTGGGCCGGTTGAGTTCTCGAACCAGGGCGGCCTCACGCGCATGCTCAAGGAAACCCTCGATAGGACCGTCCGAGTTCACAGCATGGTGGCTGCGGAGATCGACCGCAACGAACTCCCCGACATCGTCGACCGTTATGTGCGCGCCGTGGTCGAGCGCAATATCAAGGTGCTATTCCTACGCCCGTTCAACCGTTCGAGCGAGTCACCCCTGGCGTCATTCCGTGAAGCGGTTACCAAGGTTCGGGAGGGTCTGGAGAAAGAGGGCTATCAGGCTAAGCCGGCTCGTCCCGAATATCCGCAAGACCGCCCGGTTTGGGCTGCCGTAGTTATCGGCCTCGGTATCGCATTGGCGGGTGGCTGGCTTGTTGGAAGGTTTGTCGGCGGCTATTGGCCGTGGGTGGTCGGCCTCTTATTCGCGGCGCTCGCGGTTGCAGTAGTGGCCGGGTTTGGCACGAAATATGTCGCGCTCACAGCGGCCCTCATATTTCCGACCTGGGGCATGCTCGCGGCCCTTTCGGTCGCTAACGAGCCCGGAAGCACCGGCAAATGGGTGTCCGCATTCTTCTGGGTCACAGCGATCAGTGTCGCCGGAGGGCTCCATATCGCTGCCCTCCTCACGCAACTGCCTTACATTCTCCGGCTGGAGCAATTCTTCGGCGTCAAGCTCGCGCATTTCTTGCCCCCGTTGCTCGTTGCCGGCTACCTGCTTTTCGAGCAGGTTCGTTTTGGAGAAGTGCTCGCGCTCCGGATTCGCTGGTTCGATCTTGCCATGCTGGGCTTGGTTCTGGCGGCGATTCTGATGATGCTCGGCAGAACCGGGAACGATGCGCCCGGTGACGTTAGCGCACTGGAACTCAAGATGCGAAACTTCCTCGATCGCGTCCTACCCGAACGTCCGCGGACAAAGGAGTTCCTCATCGGCCACCCTGCGTTCATCGTCGCGCTATCGATGGCGTTCCGCGGCGACCGCAAATACTTGCCCCTGTTCGGCCTGCTGGCGGCCGTTGGGCAGGCGAGCGTCCTCAATACTTTTTGCCACCTCCACACGCCGATCGAGGTCTCGGTTCTGCGGGTGGTGACAGGGCTCGTCGTCGGCGGCGTAATCGGCCTCTGCGCGCTTTTTGTTTACAACAGGATTCGTGCCGCGTGAAGATCGTTCTCGCCGGATATTACGGCTGCGGCAATATCGGCGACGACGCGCTCATGCTCGGCCTGCTGACCGGACTCGGAGAGATGTCCGTGCAGGTTACGGTGCTCTCCGGAAACCCCGAGTTCACCAGCCGCATGTTCAGCGTGCGCGCCGTGCCTCGCAAAGACCTCGGCGCAATTAAAGCGGAACTCGAAACGGCGGACGCCCTCGTTTTCGGCGGGGGAGGGCTGCTCCAAGACAAAACTAGCCTCCTTTCTCTCAAGTACTACACGCACTTGATCCACCTGGCGAAAGGCATGGGGAAAAAGGTGGCGCTGATCGCACAGGGCATCGGCCCGATCGACAGCTACTTCGGAAAGCGGGCGGCGGCGAAGGCGTTTGCGCTGTGCGACTTGATCACGGTTCGGGATTCGGAAAGCCTCTCCGTCGCGCAGGCTCTCGGGGAGAAACGTGTCGAGCTCACTGCCGATCTGGCATGGCTGGTTCGTCCCTCGAAGGCACCCGCAGCCGAGTTCGGCATGGCTGGAATGAAATCGGTCGCAATCTCCGCGCGGCCCTGGAACAAGGACAAGCGCATCGCCGAGGCGTTCGGCGGGTTCAGCCAAACTCTGCTCAAGAACAACTACATCCCCGTGCTCGTGGAAATGGACCGGGGTATGGACTCCGAAATCCTCTACCAAATCGCGAGACTGCAGGGCGGAAGGTGTCCCGACATCCGGAACGTAAGTTCGCCGGCGGACATGGTCTCCAAAATCGGCCGCATGAACGCCGTGGTCTCGATGCGACTCCATGCGGGCATCTTCGCGGCGTCGGCCGGCATCGCTCCGATGATGGTGGCATACGATCCCAAAGTGGCGTCGTTCGCGCAGCTCTTGGGCCTGCCCTCACCGCTCGCCGTCGACCAGATATCAGCGCAAAAGCTTTGGGACACGTTCAGGGCGTTCGAGGACAAGCGGGAGGCCTATAACGGTCTCGTCGCCGAGAGGGGAACTGAGCAGAAGGCTGCTTCACGCAAGAACGTCGACCTGCTTCTAACCGTTCTATGACCTTCTTCTTCGACCAGTACACAAACCGTACCTGCGACAGTATCCGAGTGTACGGATGCTCGAGATCGGCGCGAGCCACGGCGACCATACCGATCTGCTCCTCACACTGCCGAATGTGAGAATGACCCTGATCGCCCCGTGTCTGGACGAACCACTGGATAGGAAGTACCCAGGCGACCTCAGTCGCGGTTGTTATGGACATCAGCCTAAGCGCGCTTCCACGGCTTCCGGCGAGTTCGCTCGCATCCTCATCGACGGCGACCACAATTGATGGACCGTTATCAGCGAGTTGAGGCGCATCGGGGAACAATCCCTGTTAGCAAAGGGAGTCGTCGCCCTTTTCCACGATGT
>JACDEQ010000189.1 GCA_013816225.1 Armatimonadota bacterium
GCTTTCGATCACCGATGAATTGGGCGTTACGACTACGGTCAACCCCGTCGGTTGGTATCTTCAAGGCGGCGCTGCCTCCGGCTTGCCCACCCCGACTGCCTTTCGATTCTTCGCCGGCGGCGCGGCAGGCAACCTGATGGGTATCGACAACATCACGATGGAGCCCGTTCCTGAGCCGGCTACCGTTCTCGCGCTAGGGCTTGGCGTCGCGTTGCTAGCTGCGCGCCGACGCAAGAACTAGACTTTCGATTGCTTGAACTTAGGCCGCCCTCCAAGGCGGCCTTTTTTATGCGTACAGATCGGGGCGACGTGCCTCAAAGAGGTCCATTTCATACTGCCCCTCTCTGCGCACGACTCGTTTATTCGAGGCCATCGCCGGCTCGATGTCCGCGATGACGACCCCGGATTCCCTGCTGTCCAGCGCGGCAACGACCTCGCCGTCCGGTGATATTATTTTGCTGCGGCCAATGAATTCGAACCCGTTCTCTGTGCCGACGCGATTCGATGCAATTACGTAAACGTGATTTTCGATTGCGCGCGCACGACAAAGCACATCGCTCGCCAATTGTGCGGTATCCGGCCAATTCGTGGGCAAGCAAATGATTTCCGCGCCCGCGAGCGCCAGCGTGCGTGATGCTTCCGGAAAGCGAATGTCGAAGCAAATCAGAATGCCTATCTTGCCGGCAGGCGTGTCAAAAACTGGCAAGGCATTGCCGGGAGCCACAAAGCGATCCAAACCTAAACAAGGCAAATGGGTCTTGCGGTAGACGCCGACGAGTCCTTCAGGACCGAAAAGAGCAGCAGAATTGAACAAGCTTCCCTGAAACTTTTCCGCGAAGCCGACAATAACCCACATGGCCAGATTAGAAGCGGACCGTCCTATCTCCGTGATCTCCGGCGACTCCAGGCTCAAGGCGGCTCGGCGCGCCTCTTTCTCCGATTCGAAACAGTAACCCGTCACCGCCGCCTCCGGGAAAACTGCCAATTGCACGCCTTGTCCAGCGAGGGCTCCGATCTCCTCGACGACCCGCAGCGAGTTCGACCGCGCATCGGCAAAATCAGGCCGATACTGCACGGCTGCGACACGAACGCTCACGAGACGACGCGAATCCAATTATCCAGCTTTTCGATCATGGGAAGCTCGCGGATGGCGTCGAGCGTCGCCATAAAGTTCGCCTCGCAGGCTTGATGTGTCAGGAACACAAGCTCGCTGCGCGATTCGGGCAGCTCGTGCATCTCCAAGGCGGATAGACTGACGTCGTTATCACCAAAGGCGAGCGCAATTTGCCCAAGGGCTCTGGGCCTGTCTTCCGACGTAACCCGTAAGTAGTAGCGATTCAAGGAATCGGAAACGTCCTGGATCGGTTTTTCCTCGAAGTTCGTGCTGCCGATTCGCCCGTGCGCGCCGGAATGGCGATTGCGCGCGATCTCGATAAGATCGCCGACGACCGCGCTGGCCGTGGCGTCCTTTCCCGCCCCCGACCCAAAGAGCATGAGATCTCCCACGAAGTCGCCTTGCAGGAGCACCGCATTGTTGGGGCCGTCCACCTTCGAGAGGGGATTGGCAAGGGAAACCATCGCGGGATGAACCCTCGCTTCGATTTTTCCGTCTTCCTGCCGGCCAATCGCAACAGACTTGACCCGATAACCCAGAAGCTCGGCGTACTCGATGTCGGTCGTTTCGATGTGCCCTATTCCCTGCCGGTAAATGTCCTCGGGACGAACCGCGCAGGCAAATGCTAGCCCACACAAGATCGCGAGCTTGCTCTGAGCGTCGAAGTTCTCGACATCCGCTGTCGGATCGGCCTCCGCGAAACCCTTCTCCTGGGCCTCAGCGAGCACCTCGTTATATTCAGCCCGGTCAGCGTGCATCCGTGTCAGGATGTAGTTTGTTGTGCCGTTGACGATGCCCATGATGCTCCGCACACGATTTCCTGAGAGTTGGTTCTTGAGGGACTGGATGACCGGAATTCCGGCGCACACCGCGGCTTCGAAGAGCAGGTCAAGCCCTTTGTCCTCGGCGGACTTAAGCAGCTCTCGTCCATGCCTCGCCATCAGTTCCTTGTTGGCAGTGACAACGTGCTTGCCCGAATCTAGAGCGCGCGCAATGTAGGTCCAGGCCGGCTCCACTCCTCCCATAACCTCGACCACGACTTCGATGTCTGGGTCGGCGAGGATGTCCTCAGCGCGCTTGGTGATAGATGGCGCATGGGCAGGGCGCGCCTTCTGCATGTCTTGCACAAGGCATCGTGTAATCTCGATTGTGGTGCCGCCTCTCGCAGAAATGATGTCGGCATTGGCAGTGAGCATGTCTACGACGCCCGAACCAACTGTTCCGAGTCCCAGCAATCCGATCTTCAAGCGCTAACCTGCCAGAATGAAGAGCGCTTCACCCTCCTGCACGACGGCGCCCTCCTCGACGACGCAATGCACGACAACGCCTGCGACGGGCGACTCGATCTCGTTAAACACCTTCATTGCTTCGATAATGCCCACGACCTGGCCGACGGATACTCTGTCACCAACCTCGATAAAGGGGGCTTCTCCCGGGGTTGGGCGACGGTAAAAAACACCGACCATCGGACTTGGCAAAATCGGCCCCTGTGGCTCGGAGCCCTCACGTGCGACAGACCCGACCTGGAGACGACTACCGAGGGCCTCACGGCGAAGCTCGATTGCTACGTCCCCTTCCTTCACTTTGATCGCTACGAGTTTGTGCTCGTCGAGCAAGGAGGCGAGTTCTTCAACGCGTGAGATTAGGTCCGCCATGCCTTTAGATTATGCCCGATGGACGTATTTAGTGGTAAGTGCACACGTATGGATAATGCGAAAGCCTGAACCTATGGGAAAAACGATTCTAGTTGTAGACGACGATGGCCATGTTCGCGACGTCATTGGCAAAATCCTCGATGGTATGGGATACAAAGTCATCCTAGCTTCCGATGGGGAGGATGCTTTGCGGAAAGCCCAGGAAACTCGATCTCTCGATCTGGTCTTAACTGATGTCGTCATGCCGAATAAGGGCGGCTTCGATATGGTGACGGAACTTACGAACGAGCGTCCCGATGTCGAAGTAATCTTTATGTCTGCGTACACCGGAGACGAGCAGCTCGTCGAGCGCATAGCGGATGGCCGCGCCAGATTCTTGGCGAAACCTTTCAAACCGAGCGAATTGCAACGCAAAATTCAGCTCGCCTTGATGTAATCCTTGCGCCTGTAGACCTCGATTGGACCGACCCGCCCCGATAAGGAATAGGTTTCGAAGATCCACTTCCTCAACGTAGGAAATTTTCTCAGAGTCGCTAAACCGTCACTTTCGTAAACCGGACGCCTGTTTTCGCGGCAAATTAGTATATATGCAGGGCGCTTCCGCATTATCGTCGCCGAATACTCACGCTTCCAGCCAAAGCGCTCGAATCCCGGCGCATCGAGCGCCCAGAGGTAGATAAATCTGGAAGGCTGCATCCTGCCAGAGTAAAAGTTCAGCGCCGGGTCCATGTCGAACGAGAGAATCGTGTCTCCATCACGGGTCACGCTCCCTAACCGCTCGCCCAGGCCAACGAGTTGTGATGCCCGAAATGTCCTTTCTAATGGGCCGTAATTGGTGGCGTATTCCGCAAGGGTTGCTTGGCGATCGCCCTTGCGAATTCCAAACAGGTAGCTTTGCCAGTAAAACTCAGCCTTCGGGAACGAGGCAGCGGCCATGAGAGCGAAAACCAGAACGGTCGCCACAGCCTCGAACTTGAAATGGTGCCGGATGAAGCTAGCCAGGTGGCCCGCTCCCATTCCCGCAAGAATGCAAAGGGGCGGCAGCATGAGTATCCAGTAGTACATGAAGTATCTGGTCTGCAAAATGACCAAGGCAAGCATTAGCCCCAAGGCCACGCAAACAAGCTTTCTCTCGGCGGTGGACGCCTGCGGGAAGCGATAAGCTCCGAGACAAGCAAGCACGATGATTCCCGGCAGCCACGTCAGCACCGTTAGCAGGCCGCTGCCCAAACTCTGGAGCTGCCAAAGCGGTGGCATCGTCATGTGCGTGGTCAGCAGCGAGGGCGAAATAACTGCTCCCTCCACGAGGTCTCCTAAGGACCCGTGGAAAGAGAAGTAAGCGGCCACAAGGCCTACTACCAGAGTCAAGCCGAGGACTCCGGGCCAAAGGGCCGGCCAGCCCATTTTTCGTCGAACTGCGGAATGGAGTCTTGGAACTAAGAGCAAGCCGACCAGAACAAAAGGCAACTTATAGCAGAGGAGCAACCCTACCAAGATGCCTCCGGCAAAGCTATCGATCTCGTCCAAGGGATCCGGCTGTATGGCCAGCAAGAGGACAATCGTGGTGAGCAAGGCGGCCGCTGTTTCAGGTTGGCCAAACCAACCGGCGGTGCAAAACCGGTGGTACGCCACAAGCCAGGCCGTGCCCGCAAACAGGCCCGCCGCCTTGCCGCCTATCCGGCCGGCGGTGAAGAAAAGCGCGAACGCTCCACCGACGGCGATCAGCCAGTCGAACGTCAGTACTGCAACGTCGCTCCGCCCGAACATCCATATCGGAAGCGCATACTGGAAGAAAATTGCAGGAGACTTTATGTCCCAGGCGTCGCGGTAGGGGACATAACCATCGGCTACACAGCTGCCCACGTAGGCATAAACCGAAGGGTCTCCGCCCACATGGCGAAAGAGTAGGGGCCAGAACAGCGTGAGCGAAACGAGAATGAGCGTTAGCACATGGCGCGAATTCATTCTTTTCCCGCTGTCGTCTGGCCCGCACGGAGGGATTCGAACCCCCGACACCCAGTTCCGAAGACTGGTG
>JACDEQ010000190.1 GCA_013816225.1 Armatimonadota bacterium
CGTACAAGGATGGAGCAGGAAACATGCACGTTACCGCCAAGAAGTTTCAAATAATGCGGGAGGGAGAAACTGAGAACTACCGCTTTGTGGGCACTGGGCCGTTTGTTGCCAAGTGGCTCAAACAGCATTTGGAAATCAGCGGCAACAAATTGGATGCTTTGATCACGAAGGTCAACAAGAGCTTCGAGCTTCAGAGTGGCACGTTCACGGGAAGCATCGAGGCGCACTATAAGGATCCGCAAGGTAACAGCCTGATGGACATAACCGGAATATCCACCTGGACGATCCGACGCTCGGAAGACGGCGCTCTGTGGCGATACTCGGGCGATGGGTCGCCGTTTGTGGCCACATTCTCCGGACCGGGCGCCGTTGTAACGGGTCGTCATATCGAGGGGACTGCGGATCGCACAGCCGGGGTCGCCAGCCCTGAGTGGAGGACGGCTACATTCACTGGGGGCGTAACCACTGTGATTACCCAAGACGGTGGGAAGACGCATATAACTGTCACAAGCCCGACCGTAACGTTAAACCGAGCGACGTCGACCGCGGTTATGTCGGGTGGAGTTGTGGCGTCCGGGAAGCACGCTGCGCTCGGCCCCGAAGGTGGAGAGTTTACGGCAGGCAAGGTCACGATCGTGTTCGATCAAGCGATGAAAAAGGTCAAGAGTCTGACCGGGGAGAGCGAGTAGGAGTGATCATCCGGGCCGAAGGATTGGCCAAGAAGTACCGAAGCAGAAAAGTCGTCGACGGGGTTTCTATACAAATCGAAACTGGCAAAGTTGTGGGTTTGCTAGGGCCGAATGGCGCCGGCAAAACGACTACGTTCTACATGATTACCGGCCTGGTGAAACCACTCGAAGGGAAAGTGTTTCTCGACGACACAGAGGTCACGCGGTGGCCTATGTACATGCGGGCCAGGTCCGGGATTGGCTACCTGCCCCAGGAGGCGTCGGTGTTTCGACGGCTGACTGTGGAGGAGAACCTCAAGCTTGTCCTGGAACTCCACGGAGTTAGGCCGAGGGAGCAAAAGCAGAAGATCGAGGAACTCTTGGGAGAGCTTCACATGTTGGATCGAAGGCACAGCATGGGCAGCACACTCTCCGGCGGGGAGCGTCGGAGGGTCGAGATCGCGAGGGCATTGGCGACAGACCCGAAATTTATTCTGCTCGACGAGCCGTTTACGGGAATCGATCCGCGCACGATCGAGGAACTACAAGAAATTATCCACGCCTTGCGCGATCGCGGAATCGGCATACTGATTACCGACCATAACGTCGGCGCCACATTGAATATCACCGACTGGAATTACATTTTGGTACAGGGCCAAATCGTTCAAGAAGGTGACCGGAACAAAATCGTGAGCGATCCCGATGTTAAAAAGTATTATCTCGGAGAACGCTTCGAGTAAATGGGTCTTCTTGATCGCCTTGTAATCAAGGAAATGATCGGCCCATGGATTTTTGGTGTGACGATGTTTTCGGTAGTGCTTATGGCCGGTACCTATTTGTTTCGGCTGACGGATTTCATCGTCAAGGGTGTAGACGCGTCGGATGTGGTGCGCTTAAGCATCCTCTTTATGCCTGCGCTCGTTGCCAAAACATTCCCGATGGCTGTCCTTTTGTCTTCACTTCTCGCCTTTGCGCGCCTTTCCAACGACTCGGAGATTATCGCGGCACAAACGGGTGGCGCTAGCCTCTACCGGATTATGCGTCCGGTTGCGATATTCGGGCTCGCAGTTGCGGCCCTCTCCTTTGTTTTCGGCGAGTATGTCGTTCCGAACGCAGCGACAGAGGCATCGGGTTTGCTCCGCAAAATTCAACGGGGTTTGGGTCAAACCTCCCAGCCATTCACGCGAACTCTGTATGGTAACGACGGTAAGGTTTGGGGCCAATTGGCTTCGCTCGATATTAATTTCTCGACCGGGAGCATGTCGGACGCTACGATCGTCTGGTTCGGAGGAGGTCGCGAACCTCAGGCCTGGGCGTACTTCAAAGAGCTTTATTATGTCCCCGGAAGGTCGTGGGAAGCGCGAGGAGCCCATATGTTCAAAGTTGCCGAGGACGGTGTCATCAGCGAAAGCGAATTTGAGAGATCCCGGCCGCTGAGGGGATGGGAGGATGCGCTCGATTTTTCACCTCAGTCGGCGCTCGCGGAAACTATGACCGACAATGACTCCATGTCGATGCGTCAATTAGGCGAGCAGATACGGAAGATGGAATCGGCTCCCAAGGTAGATGAAGAAGCGCGGCGCAAGTTGCGCGACCGCAAGGTTGGCTATTGGACGAAGGTGAGCCTGCCGTTGACAGCCGTCATGTTCGCGCTTCTCGGCGCTCCGGTGAGCATAAGAAGAGTTCGCCAGAGCGCCGGAATCGGTGTCGGAATCAGCATCGCCATCATTTTTGGATACTACTTGCTACATAGCTACATGACGGTGTTGGCAAAGGGTGGCGCGGTAAACCCTGCTTTCAGCGCCTTTTTTCCCGTTGCTGTAGGGTTCGGGTTCGCAGTTGCGCTTCTGATCAAAAGGAACCACTAAGGAAATGGAATGACTTCACCGCAAATATTGCTGTTGTTTGTGCTGATGGGTGGGCTGATCGCCTATCTCGGGGACTGGCTTGGCCGGAAAATGGGGAAGAAGAGGCTCCGAATTGCGGGGCTTCGGCCGCGGCATACCGCGACCGTCTTCACCGTTCTTATGGGGATGGTCATCCCCATCGCCACGACCTACGGGCTCATTACGAACAGCCGATCGGTGCGCCAATGGCTTACGGAAGGGCCGGAGCTCGCCCGTGAACGGGATATGCTCGAAACACAGATCGAGAAGAACAGCCTAGAGGTTATTCGCTTGGAGCGTGAAGCCAAAGACCAGACGAACCAGATCAAACAGGCGCAGTTTAAACGAAAGCAGGCGGCGGAGCAGCGAGATACCGCCGTAGGGGAGCGCGACAGGGCCAGAGGCCAAGCCGCCGGCGCTAAGCAAGACCTGGTCGCAGCGGCAGTGAGGGAACGAAAAATTTCCGCACGCGTTTCGCTTCTCGCCGGCCGCGAACAGCAGTTGAACGCGAGTGTAAATGAACAGAGCAACCAGCTTGTGGTGCAGCAGCGCGAACTCGGTAGCAGCCGCGCGGAATCGAAGAGGCTGTTCAACGAGACGGAGGGCCTCAAGAAAAACTCGATCGAGTTGGTGCAGCAAATCCAACAACTAGAGGTGGAAGCCGAGGGCCAGCGCCGGCGAGCTGAAACTGCGCGAAAGGAAGCAAACGAGGCAGAGCTGGAGATGCAGCGCACATACGACAAAATGCGCGACTTGCGCCTGACGCTGATGGAACTGGAAGGCGAAATGGCGAACGTAACCGGCGGCATCGAAGCGGTTCGGGCCAGCGACGTTCTGTTCCGTAGAGGCGAAGAACTCGCGCGTCTCCAAATACAAGGCGGCCTCGATCGAGATTCGGCGATGGCGAAACTCCTTCAGACCACAAAAGCCGCAGACGTCGTAGCACGCGAGCGTGGCGTCAAGCCCGATGCTAACGGCAATGCCGCCGTCATGAGCGACCGGGTAAGAATTTTGCCGGGCGGCACAAGTGTGAAAATATCCGCTGAGGCTCATATGAATGCGTTGGCGGAAGGCATTGGCGACAAACATGAGGACTTGATCATTATTGCATCCTCATTTTACAACTACTTTAGCGGGGAGGAAAAACCTGTGCCGGTTATCGTCGACGTATTCCTGAATCAGAAGATTTTTGAAGCGGGCGATGAAATTGCCACAACTGTTGTCGACGGGTCGCTTGCAGAGGGCGAAATTTGGGATTCTGTGATTGCGTTTTTGCGGGCCGACGTGAGGAGCAAAGCAGAAGCTGCCGGGATAATTCCTGTGCATGGGCGGGAAACATCTCTCGGTGAAGTTACATACGATCAAATGACAGGCTTGGTGCAGCAGATCAGAAGGCGATTAAGGCCTTCGAGGGTCACGGCCATAGCTGCCAAAGACACAAAGAAGGCTGAACCCCTCTTGTTGAAATTCAAGGTTGCCAATCCGTGAAGCGAACGGTTTTGGCGATCGACCCCGGAAGCGGCAAATGCGGTTTGGCCGTTGTTCGCAAGGAAGACGGGATCGAGGAAATCCTTCATCGTAGAATTTCCCAGATAGAGGAACTGGGCGAGGATATTATCGATATCGCTGCAAGCTATGATATTGATTTAATTGTTATTGGAAATGGGACAAACTCGAAGCAAGTCCAGTCGAAAATTCGGGCCGCGCTTCCCGGCCAGGCTATGCTGATCCTGGACGAGCGGGACACCAGCATTCGGGCGCGAGAACGGTATTGGCAGCACACGCCTCGGCGCGGATGGAGAAGATTGCTTCCGAGCAGCCTGCAAGTGCCTCCGGTGCCGGTGGACGATTTTGTGGCCGTGATCCTCGCCGAGCGTGCGCTCAGCGCGGACTAGCCGCTGAAACAAACGACCGGAAAAGGGTTATCGTTGGCTCTGATTCGGCCGTGCGCTCGGGATGCCATTGCACGCCGAAACGCCAGCGGCCGGTGTTTTCTTCGATGGCCTCGATGGTGCCATCTTCCGATGTGGCGCAAACAGACCAGCCCGCGGGCGGATCGGCGACCGCCTGGTGGTGGTAGCAGCCGACCTCGAACTCACCTGAGACCCCGATCGATTCCATCCGCGAGCCTGGCGTCACCGAAACCCTGTTCTTGCCGTCGGTGTGGGTTTCGTGCCCGACGATTTCGGGTAGGTGCTGATGGAGCGTCGCCC
>JACDEQ010000019.1:0-5641 GCA_013816225.1 Armatimonadota bacterium
GAAACCTACTATCGGGCGGAACAGGGAGAGTTCAAGCTTCTGACCCTCAAGCGCCGCGCAGTTGCTCTGCGTCTCCCGGAGGTGACGATGACCGACCTGCGTGAAGTCTTCAAGGAGGGTCGCCCGTCGATTCTGGGGCCCCAGTTGCGCGCGGAGCTGCACCGCACGCTTGCCGACGGCCATCAAGCGATCTTGTTCATCAACCGCCGCGCCTATGCCCACTCCTTAGTGTGCAGGGATTGCGGCCATTCGCCCAGGTGCCCGAACTGCTCGGTCGCGCTGACCTTTCACCGCCTGGCGCGGCGACTTCGCTGCCACCATTGCAACCTCGCGATTCCCGCGCCGGACGCCTGCCCGGTCTGCGAATCGACACGGCTGCGCCCGCTTGGCCTAGGGACGGAGAAGGTGGAGGAGGTCGTAAGAGCCGAGTTTCCGGACGCCAAGGTAGCGCGGCTAGATCGCGACGTCGCGCGGAGGAAGGGAGTCCTCGAGGAAGTTCTGAACAAGCTGCGCGAAGGTGAGCTGCAGATTCTCGTCGGCACCCAGATGATCGCCAAGGGGTTGGACTTTCCAGGCGTTACGTTGGTCGGCGTGATCGCTGCGGATACGGGTTTGGGAGTCCCCGATTTTCGCTCGACTGAGCGGACATTTCAGCTGCTCACACAGGTCTCGGGCAGAGCAGGCAGGCGCGAGCCGGGAAAGGTGGTGATTCAGAGCTTCCAGCCGGAGCACCCGGCGGTTTCGTTTGCCGCAGCGCAAGACTTCGACGATTTCTATCGCTCCGAAATTGCCGAGCGCAAGGAGGCGTTGTACCCCCCGTTCATCAAGCTGGTCAACGTAGTGGCGACATCGGAAATCCGGGCCGACTGCGAGGTCGCAATTGGCCGCCTGGCTCGGCACTACTCCGGAATCGAAACGGTGGCAGTAATCGGACCCGCGGAATGCCCGATCGGTCGGCTAAAAGGGCGTTACCGCCGGCACATCCTGCTGAAGCTTCCCCTCGATTTTTCGGTTCGGGACCTGCGTCTCCCGGCTGAAATAGCGTTTGACCGGTCCGTCCAGATCACGATCGATATCAACCCGGGCTCACTCCTATGAAACGCCGCACTTGACCCCAGACGCGCCGTGCAACCACAATAACGCCCGAGCGTATGGACATCGTGATCCCTTCCGAATTCGAGCCGCTTTGGCGGATGAGCGACGAACAGCCTGTGGTCAAATACCCGGCTGACGTGCTGCGCGAGGTCGCCGCGCCGGTCGCAAGGGTCAACAAGCGAGTTCGCCAGCTCATCGAGCAGATGGTCGAGGTCACGAAGAAAGCGCACGGCATCGGCCTGGCCGCCCCACAGGTCGGTATTTCCGAGCGCGTGATCGTCGTTTCGATCGACGGTAGAAAGCTGACCCCGCTTGTAAATCCAGTGATCACTCGCGCGGAAGGCGAGCAAATCGGCGAGGAGGGCTGCCTCAGCCTGCCCGGCCTTTACGGCGAGGTGCTCCGCAAGGCGGCTATCGAGGTCGAGGCTTTGGACGCCGAGGGGCGGCCGGTTAACCTTTTCTTGGAGGGATTGTCAGCGCGGGTTGTCCAGCATGAAATCGACCACCTCGACGGGGTTCTTTTCGTCGATAAGGTCGACCTCGGCACCTTGCACTGGGCCTGGCCCGCCGGGGCCGTAGCCTCTTAAGTGCGTCTTGTCTATTTTGGGACGAGCGCCTTCGCCGTTCCTGCCTTGAAGGCGCTGTCTGAAAGCGTGGTTCTAGTTGTTTCTCAGCCTGACCGACCTGCCGGCAGAGGGAAGAAACTCCGCGTCTTACCGGTAAAGGCTGCTGCGGAGGAGGTCGGCATACCCGTTTTAACTCCCGAGAGAGCGCGCGAGGCGGCGTTTGTCGAGCATATTCGTTCGCTGGAGGCCGACGCGCTCGTTGTAGCCAGCTACGGGCAGATTCTCTCCGAGGCTTTGCTCCAATCGGCGAAGAGAGGAGGCATCAACCTCCACGCGTCAATTCTCCCCAAGTACCGAGGCGCCGCGCCAATTCATCGGGCGATCCTCGAGGGGGAAACCGAATCGGGCGTGACCCTGATCCAGATGGATAAAGGCATGGACACCGGAGACATCATCGCGATCGAAAAGGTTGCGATAGGCCCGGACGAGACGACGGGCGAACTGGAGGCTCACCTGTCATTGCTCGCCGCAAGAATGGTAGCGAAGTGGCTACCTACTATCGCTACGGGTTTTTTTGCACGCATTCCCCAGGACGATGCACGGGCCACGTTGGCGCCGAAAGTGAACCGCGAGGACGGGTTGCTCAAGTTCCAGATGAGCGCTGGAGAAGCCTACCGGCGATTCCGTGTCTGCACCCCTAGGCCGGGTTCAGGAGTCGAAACGCGTTTCGGCTTCGTCAAATTACTAGAAGCTCGCAGTGCCCAAGGCAGCGGCGAGCCCGGCGAAGTACTGTCGGTCGGCAACAATGGAGTGGCCGTCGCCTTCGCTGCCGGAGCGTTGATTTTTCTTCGGGTACAATTGGAGGGCAAGCATTCAATTTCAGCGAACGCTTTCGCCAACGGCCACCGTCTTTCACCGGGCAGCAACTTGGCATGAAACGTTTTTCCTCCAGCCGGGAACTCGCGGAACGATTCGTTTGTTGTACTGAGCAGTACAGTTTACGACAGCATAAAGTCTGGGACAGGGAACGATTTTTACCCTTGATTTGACTCTCTCCTCCCTCCTCCCAGCCCCGGCACGGTTCTCCCCCCTCCGTGTCCGGGGCAATTTTTTGCTTGTCGGGCACGTTCGCCGCCGATTCGTTGTTCTTTCGTTTAGCCAACGCTCAGGGTTCCTTTGGCGGGTATCCTCCCACGGGCGCTGGCCCATTACCTGGAGGTATTAGCAAGTTTTGAAATCAATTGGACTATTTCTATTGGCCGCGACGACGGCTGCGGGACTCACGGGCTGCGGCGGTAAGGCCGGCGGCGAGACAATCGCAAATTTTAACGGCAAGCCTATCGAGGAGAGCAAATATTACAAGCAACTCGAGACCATGGACTCGATCGCCGTTGTGCTGCCGAACGGGCAAACGACGAATGCTCGGCCCGCGCAGCCCTTGTCGAGCCAAGCGCTAGGCAAATTGATCGAAAGGCAGGTTGTGTTGCAAGCTGCAAAGGATCAGGGAGTTCTACCCAGCAAGGAAGACGTCGAGAAAGAGAAGACGCTGCGATCTGGCTTGAACCCTCAGTTTTTCGACCAGATGCGGGCTCTGGGGTATTCCGGAGACGATATCAACGAGTCGCTCCAGGTCGACCTCGCGCTTTACCAGCTCTCCGTCAAAGGACAGCAAGAGAAGACCATCGCCGACGCCGAGAAGTTCGTCAAAGAGAACCCGGAAAGGTTCCGACAGCCCGCGACCGCGTCGCTCCGATGGATCGTTTTGAACAACCCTTCCCAGCGCCAAGCCGTCGATAAGGCCCTGATCAACGCCACGTTCGGCGCAGCAGCGACGCAGTTCAGCACCGTCCCGTCCGCAAAGGTCGATAACGGCGCGTTCAACCCCGCACCGGGCAGTACGGCTCCGAGGCCGGTCCCGGTCACTGACACGCTCGGCCCCGAACTCCTCCCCCAAGTGAAAAAGACGGGCGAGGGCGAAGCGAGCGGCTGGTTCCAGTTCCGCGGCAAATGGGTGAAGATCAAAGTCGAGGGAAAGACCGTAGCCCAACAAACAAAACCTTCTGCCGGACAGCTCGAGTTGATTCGGCGGGCGCTGACCCAGCAGGACGCAAAGGGTTCGATCGATGTGCAGAAGATCCTCCTGGATAAGCTTCTTGCAGCAGACGTGAAGATCACCCGTGCGCACCTCAAGAAGAACTGGGACACGCTCGTCACCGCTCTCAAGCAGCGAACGGCCGAGCTCGGTGAATCTGCGCCATCTCAAACCAGCGAAGCAACGAAGCCGAAAAAGTAAGGCCAAGAACAAGAGGGTTGCGGCAGTCTTGCCTCAACTCTTTCTATGGGGAGGCAGCCCCGACCAAGGCTTCACAAAGCTGAGCGATCTCCTCGCGAGAGATCTCGCCGTTCCCAACCAACGGCTCCAGTTCTTTCTCAACACTTGCAAAAGCAGGCGCCTTGAAGCTACATAGTGGGGGACAGGCACAGTCCAGCTCGCAAAGCGTTAGCCGAAATCCGTGCTTGTAATCGCCGGCGTTGTAGGGAGCGATTCCCGTTTCGACTAGGTCGTGGACCGACGTGAAGATTCCCGCCACCACGCTCGTGCCGTCCTTGAAAAACTGCTCCGTCACCCAGTAAATCCTTCTAAATCTCATTCTCTATTTACCGTTCTTCAGATAAATTTTATACCAGCCCAGGATCTGATGGAGCCGGTGTATTCGAAGATCGGGAGGGCCGCTCCGGCTCATGCCGTGGCTCGTGCTCTGCGGATAGCGAACGAAGCGGGTCGGAACACCTCTCAGCTTTAGCGACGTGAACACCTGCTCAGCCTGCTCTACGTTGCACCGGAGGTCGCCTTCGCTGTGGATGATCAGCGTGGGCGTCGTCACGTTCTCGAAGTACCGAATCGGGCTTTGATCCCAAAGCGTCTCGGGCTGGCTCCAGGGGTTGCCCTTCCAATATGTATCGGGGACGAGCGGAAAGTCGCTGTTGCCCGACATGCTGACGAGGTTCGATACGCACCGGTCGGTGATGGCGGCCGCGAAATCGTCCGTGTGGCCGATCGCCCAGTTCGTCATGTATCCGCCGTAGCTGCCTCCCATGATCGCCATTCGCTTCGCGTCGATGTAGGGCTGCTTCTTCATGAATGCTGTAACGGCCTCGACGTCCTCCCAATCCGCCGCCCCCCACGACCCGTGGATGCTGTTGCAGTGCTCCTCGCCGTAGCCCTTGCTGCCTCGCGGGTTGCTGTAAACCACCACGTAGCCGCTGGCCGCAAGAACCTGGAACTCGTGGAAAAAGGGAACGCCGTATTGCGCGTGCGGCCCGCCGTGCACTTCGAGAATGGCAGGGGCTTTCTTTCTGTCCGCCGATGCGGGCTTCATAACCCAAACCTGAACGTCGGTGCCCGAAGCGGATTTGATCCACGTCATCGCCGGCTTGGCAATCTCCAGTTCCTCCAAGAGGTCTTTGTTGAACGACGTCAGCTTGCGCGCTTCCAGCCCCTTCTTGCTCAGCGTGCCGACGTAAGCCTCGTTCGGCTCGGCGGAGTCGCCGGCGCACAAAGCCACCTTCGCGCCATCTCTGCTGAAGTTGCCGAGCATGTATTCCCGCTGGCCCTTCGTGTGGAACTGGATCGGGCCGCCGCCAACGGAAACCGAGCAGATATGCCCCTCGCCGTGCCAGCCGAAGCCCATAAAAACCCGCGAGCTGTCCTTGCTCCACTGAAGGTTCGCGCCGAACGCGGCTTCCCGCGTGTCGCTAAGCGTGGCGGCGGCGATGCAGAAGTCCTCGCTATCGGTGAGGCTCTTGGAGACCCCGGTCTTCAGGTCGCAGACATAGAGTTGGTCGTTGAGCGCGCCCCAGACGCTCTGCCTCCCCTCGCGCCCGGCGTAGGCCAGGTACCGGCCGTCCGGCGACCAGATCACGGGGCCCTTCGTGCCGTCGATCTGATTCGGGATCAGGGCGAGTTTGCCGGACTTGAC
>JACDEQ010000019.1:5651-13009 GCA_013816225.1 Armatimonadota bacterium
CTTTGGAATCGGGCGACCAGTCGAAGCTGAACCAGCCGGTCGGATCCTTGCCGTAGACCTTGCGGTGCTTGCCCGTCGTGGCGTCCACGACATAAAGCTCGTGCTTCGCCGAGTTGAAGTAACCGTCGCCGTCGAGTCGGTAATACATGTCCTCGATCACTCGCGGCGGCGTACTCAAGCCCTTCTCCTCGCGCTCCTTTTTCGCTTTCTCCGTCCAGTCCTTCTCGGCTTCGCGGAAGGAGACAGCGATCATCGAGCCGTCGGGCGACCACTTGAAGTCCCCGATCGAGCCCTCGGGAAAGTCCGTCAGCTTCACGGCCTCGCCCCCCGCCGAGCCGATGGTGAAAATCTGGCCCTTAGGCTTCTCGCGGCCGCTGGTGAAGGCGATTCGCGAGCCGTCCGGCGACCACCGCGCCCCGCCGTCTTTGCCGCTGCTCGTGAACTGGCGGGCGTCGGCGCCGCCCGTGTCCGCGATCCAAATATTAGTGACGTATTCATTTTTCTCGCCGACGTGTTTCTTAGCGAACAGGATCGCCTTTCCGTCGGGCGAAATCTGCGGGTCGCCCACGAGATGGAGCTTCAGCAGGTCTTCCGGTTTGATGGGTCTTTTCTTTGACTTGAACTTCTTGGCCGGTTGTGTCTTGGGCGTTTTAGCTCGCATGGCGCAGGTTTTACCTTCTTGGCGGTCCATCGTCGCCGAAATCTTGGCATGGCGCGTTATACTGGCATTTGCAGGCGTTCGCAGAGCCTGCAAGGGAGAGAAAAGATGAAACTTCGACATTTGAATTCCATCGCGACGCTGGCGCTGTGCGCCGCCTTCGCGGGACCGGCAATGGCCGATGGGATATTCCCCGATACGCACGCAGTCACTTTTAGCTTCTCGGACGCCGCGGACCTCGAACAGACCCGAATGACACTCGCCTGGGACGGCACGAACTACTGGTCGTCCTCCGGAGGCGGCAACACCGGCCTGAGGTTGGCGCAATACGCGGCCGACGGCACGTTGCTCAATACCTATGAGCCGGGGCTCGACCTCCGGTCGGTCTTCACGAACGGAGGCGCGGGCCCGGTGTACGCACGGCAGTACAACGACTCGCAGATCTATGTCCAAACTTCACCGGGCGTGTTCGGGACCGATGTCGTCCTCTCGGGCGGCAGTCTCGATGCGCAAGGCTCCGTTGCGTTCGACGATAGCGGCGCATTCATCGCCATGAATGCCGGCAACGTAGACCGTTGGGACGCCGCCGGGAATTACATAGAGAGCATCGCTCTAAGCGGTTTCGGAAGCATGTTCAACGAGAACACCTATCCGCAGAACCGCGGCCTTGCCTTCTTTGGTGGTATGGACTTCCCCCATTTCCTGACCTATTCCGAGGGCATGCTTTCCGCCTGGGACGCGGCCGGAATCCGTGTCGGCACCACGGAGTTGCTCACAGGAGGCATTACGTTCGACTCGCACTTCAGCCTTAGCTATGCCAACGGCATGGTTTGGGTCGTCGATGAGCCGGGCGGCCTTTGGAAAGGCTACGAGCTACAGGTCGTTCCCGAGCCAGCGACCTTCGTGGCACTCGCAGCGGGCGTTTGTATGTTACTACGGCGCCGGCGGTAGTAAGCTCTAACCCTACGAGCGGCGTACGAGCTCGGAGATTGGCTAGAAAGAGCGTGGCCCTCCTCGGTTGCATAGGCCGCGCTCCCGACTCACAATTCAACCTTCCCCTAGCCCTCCCGATCTTCGGGAGGGGAATTCGCATGGCGACGGGCCTGGAGATGCCGCAGGACGTCGTCCGCCACGGCGGTGGGGTCTCGCAGGACCTCTTGATTGCTGAACCTGAGGGCGAGCCATCCTTCATTTTCCAAAGCGGCTTGCCTCATTGCGTCAGCGGTCTCCGATTCCGAATGCGACCAGCCGTCGACCTCGATAATGACTCTTTCGGACAGGCACGCAAAATCGGCTATGTATTTGTCTATGCAGCGCTGGTGTCTAACCAAGAGGCCGAGCCTGCGCAATCCGCGAAGCTTGAACCGCGAATGTCTGGGTGTTGCTCCACATTCCTTCTCATTTCGCCTTCGTTCCCGTTGGACCATAGTTCTACGTCGGCCACGGATTCCCCTCCTAAAGTTTGGGAGGGGTAAGTGGAGGGTTGCTGAACATAGCGTGCCCGCTCTTTGAATCCCTGGGTGAAACGATTTGGGCGGACTTGGCCGTAACCCACTGGGCCCATCGTCAACCCTCCCCTGGCCCCTCCCGATCTTCGGGAGAGGATTTCTCCCGGAGCAGAGTGAGCGCACCCTCCCGGTCGCCGGGGTCAAGGCGGCCGTCGAGGACAGCTTCGGTGAGCTTCCGTTTCCACATGCCGACCTCGGGGCCTTCGGGGAGGCCGAGCGCCCGCATGATCTCCGCTCCGGATAGGGGCGATTCGAGGGGTTCGTTTCGCGTGAGGCACCGCACGGCCGCGAGTTTTGCCCTTACGTCGTCGAAGTCGATTCCTTTCGGCGCGGCGCGCAGAGAGGCTGCATCCGCTTCGCACACGGTAAGGAAGTCGCCGAGCAGCGGGCCCATGTCGCGCGTTAACCGGCGAGCCGCGGCCGTTGTGAAGGGCACCGCCGAGCCGAGCCGCATGTGGTTGAAGACGATTTTGGCAACGTCCGCCGACGTCTTGCGGCTGAACCGGAGCCGCATAAGAATCTCGAACGTCATCTCCGCGCCGACCTTGTCGTGGCCGAAAAAGCGCACCCGGCCGTCGGTGTCGACGCTCCTCGTTCGCGGCTTGCCGATGTCATGGAAGAGCGCGCCGAGAATGACGAGCAGGCTCGCCTTGCAGGCGACCTGACCGACGACGTCGAGCGTGTGCTCCCAAACATTCTTTGTGTGGTAGGAGCCTTGGTCGACGCCGATGCCCTCGGAAAACTCGGAAGCGAACACGTCGAGCAAGCCCAGCGTCATGAGGTCGCGCAGGCTTTGCGGGGTGGTCGATGCGAGAAGCATTTTAGTGAGCTCGTCCCGGATCCGCTCGCCGCTGATAATCTTCAGCCGGCCTGCGTGTTCGGATATCGCTTCTCCGAGCCCCTGTGCGAAGTGAAAGCCGAAGCGGTTCTTAAAGCGGACGGCTCGGAGCATGCGCAGCGGGTCGTCGAAGAACGTCGCGTCCGGTTCGAGAGGGGTTCGCAAGACCGTTTGCTGGAGGTCGGCGAGTCCAACGCCGAGAGGATCGCGCATTTCGTCCGTATGGAGATTCTTGAGCAGCGTGTTGATTGTGAAGTCGCGCCGGAGCGCATCCTCCTTCAGGGTCGCGGGTTCGACGGCCGGCTTCCGGCTCTCCCTGTGATAGCTTTCGCTGCGGGCGGTGACGATTTCGACCTGCCCACCTTCGACACAGACTAAAGCGGTGCCGAACCTCGGGTAGGTCACCGGCTGGATCGTCGAGACGCCTTGCTCCCACAAGAACATGGCTAAGTCCGCCGAATCACCTTCGAGAACGATGTCGATCTCCGACGGCGGAAGGAGGCCGAGGAGCGGGTCGCGTACCGCTCCGCCAACAAGCCAGAGCCCGCCTTCCCACTGGGTCTCAAGAGTAGCCTGGGCGATGCGCTCGGCGGGGGTCATGTGTATATTATGGGGTCGGCGGGTTTGCGGGCTAATGTATCGGTGGGTTTTCTATCCTTTGGCGAAGGGTCTCTTGGCCGTGCTCCTCTTCTTATTGGGGCCGGTCAAGGTCGTCGGCCGAGAGCGGGTTCCGCAAGCCGGTGGCGTGCTTATCGTGGCAAACCACATTAGCGACGCCGACCCACCGGTTATGGGTCATTCGGTGCCCAGGACGGCGCACTTCATGGCCAAGTCGGAATTGTTCTCGATTCCGATCTTGGGAGCGATTATCAGAGCGCTTCAGGCCTTTCCCGTGAATCGGGGAGCGCCCGATCGTGCAGCTTTGAGAAGGACGATCCAGCTTTTGCAGCAAGGCGAGGCGGTCGTCATGTTTCCGGAGGGCGAGATCAGCGAGACGGGCGAGATACAGCCCCTTTTGCCGGGAGCGGCGTTGATCGTGCGAAGTTCGGGAGTTCCGGTTATGTGCGCCGGGCTTGTCGGCACAACCAAAATAGTGCCTTTCAAGGCGGTGGTGCCGCGGCCGGCCCTTGGCGGCGTTTATGTTCGCTTTGGCGAACCCCGAAGGTTCGCAAAGGAAACGCCTCAGGAAGAGATTCTCGGATGGATCGAGACCGAATTTCACGCCCTGACCTTGACTCCAGACCCCGCGAAAAGGTGAAATGAAAGACGCGGGCGAAGCTCGAACGCCCGACCCATTTCGATGAGCAGCCCATTGCACTCGCCTCTCAAAAGCGCCGCGCTGGTGGCGTTGCCGCAGGCCGAACCGGCCGCAAGCGTCCACCCTTCAAGGCTTTCAGACTACTGGGCTCTGAGCAAGCCGCGGGTTACCATCCTCGTTTGGACAACGACGCTCTTGGGGATGGTGATCGCGGCAGGCGTTGCCGACATCCAGGTGGGCGGATGGCTTTGTTTCCACATGCTTGTGGGCTCGTGGCTCGTAATCGCCGCGGCCAACGTTTTTAATCAGGTCCTCGAAAGAAAGGCCGATTCAAAAATGCGACGGACGCGGACGAGGCCCATCGCGTCCGGCCGTATCGCGACCCGCGAGGGCTGGGCTCTCGGGGCTGTTTGGGTGATCCTCGGGCTCTCGCAACTGGCGCTTTTCGTAAACCTGCTTGTGGCCCTTCTCGGAGCCGTTTCCATCGCAGCATACGCCTTCGCATACACGCCGCTCAAACCGAGGAGCCACCTGGCAACGGCAATCGGAGCTATTCCCGGTGCGATTCCTCCCCTCGCGGGTTGGGTTGCCGTAACCGGTTCGATCTCGCTGCCCGGGATCATGCTCTTTGCGCTGCAGTTCTTCTGGCAGTTCCCCCATTTCTGGGCGATCGCCTGGTTATTGCGCGAGGATTACTCCGTCGCAGGATTCAAAATGCTGCCGTTCCCGGGCGCCGACGGCAAATCCACGGCCCTGGCGACCCTCCAATACTCGCTTGCGGCCTGGCCGCTTGGCTTCGCTTTTTCGATTTTCGTTTCGCAGCCGATCGTTTATGTCCTGGGTGCCTTCGCCCTCAATCTGTGGATTACCCTAGCGGCGCACAGGTTTTGGATATCGCCGGACGATGTCCAAGCCAAGAAGGTTCTCAAGGCGAGCGTCGTTTACTTGCCGCTTCTCCTGCTTCTAATAGTTTGCTGTCTCTGACCGAAGGTGCTCGTAGGTACAATTTGAATCAGACCTTCCGAATGGATAAGACCAAGCTCAGCGGCGACGATTTGCCGGAGTCCGCGATTACCGGAAACGGCCATGGCAGTGGGCTTTCTCCGGACCAGGACGGTTCTTTTAGCGCGGCGCGACTCGGAATGTGGCTCGCGGTGGGCGCCCTCAGCATGGTATTTGCGGCGCTTGCGGTGGCTTATGTAGCTCGGCTCCATGACAAGCCGAACTTCTTCTTCGAAGCCCCGTCGAGTTTGTGGGCCAGCACGGTGATCCTCGTCTTCAGCAGCTTCACCCTACACCTATCAGTTGCGGCGATTGGGAAAGGGGAGCAGAAGCGGTTTCGGCAATTTCTCGCCATCACGGTCGTCCTCGGGTGGCTTTTCATCGTGAGCCAGCTTTTCGCATGGTTCCAATTGATGAGAAGCGGCTTCTATGCCCAGACCAACCCGTTCAGTGGGTTCTTTTACATCCTTACCTTCGTTCATGCGGCCCACCTGATCGTGGGGATAGTCTGGATTAGCTACCTGCATAGGATTGCGGTTGCGAATGTGTTTACGGCAAAGCGCCACCTGGCCGTGGACCTAGGCGCCCTGTATTGGCATTTCGTCGACGTCGCCTGGATCGTGCTCTTCGTGCTCCTTATGTTTTTCTGAAATGATGAATGTAGACAGCCTCCGCCGCCTTCGTTTCTATCTTTGGGGAATGCTGCTTGTTGCGGTCTTGACCATTGCCTCGGTTTACGCCCTGATGGGTGTCATGTCGAAGAAGGCGATCACCGCGAGCCGGACGCGCTTAGAGCCGTTGGGCTCGGTCACGCCGTTCGATTTCGCCACACACACGGGTGATCGAATTTCAGGGTCGAAGCTGACGGGGAAGATCTGGGTCGCGGATTTCTTTTTCAGCAGCTGCCAGGGGGTATGCCCAAAGATGAAGGCGAGCCTTCGTGATGTGCAGAAGACGTTCGACAACAACCCCGATGTGAAGCTCGTGTCGTTCAGCGTGGACCCGAAGCGCGACACCGTCGAGCGTTTGCAGCAATTCGCGAAGAAGTGGAGCGCCAACCCAGAACAGTGGTATTTCGTGACGGGCAAGCAAGGGGAGATTAACGACCTTGCGAACAAAGGGTTCATGCTCGGCGGAAGCGAGGTGCCCGGCGAGATTCTTCACAGTAGCAAGTTCGTGCTGGTGGACCAACAGGGGAACATTCGGGGGTACTACGATGGGACCGACGCGGAGTCCGTAAGGCAACTTATGGCCGATATCCGGACGTTGCTCGACAGATGATCGCACTCGAAAACCTCCCGAGCATCAACGCCGCGCTCAATACGCTCAGCGCAACGCTTCTCGCTTCCGGTTTCTGTTTCATCAAGAGGAAGAACATTCCCGCGCACCGAGCTTGCATGCTCGGCGCAGTCGCCTCGTCGACAATCTTCCTAATCGGCTACCTTACATACCATTTCAATGTCGGAACGACGCGGTTTCAGGGTGAAGGCGTCGTGCGGCCGATGTACTTTGCGCTACTCCTGACACACACGATACTCGCCGTTGCGATCGTGCCTCTTGTCGTCACGACCCTGTACCGCGCGTTAGGGAGCAGATTCGAAGCCCACAAACGGATCGCTCGCTGGACCCTTCCGCTATGGCTCTACGTCTCTGTGACGGGAGTCCTGGTCTATTTCATGCTATATCACTGGTTTCCTGGCAAGACTTAAGGGGACTTTGTACAAAACATGCACAAAATCCTCACCCGTTTGCCCGGTGGCCCTTGACAGGACTCGTTGCGTTGCGGCTAACATGAGAAGTCCGATTCTTAACCCGTCTTGGCATGCGCCCACCGAGACAGACTTCGATGGGTTTGGCAACGGCTAATGCTGAGAGAGTGTCGGCCGACAATTAGGCAAGGAGTTTTCCAGGCCTTTTTTTAGGGCCGAGTTTCGGGAGGGAGCAAGATGCCGCAGGTCTTTAGCAAGAGCAGCAACGTACTGGCGAGGTTGACCTTCATCGTGGGAGGCCTCTTGCTCGCGGTTGTTGTTTTGGTCGGTGCGAACGTGACGTCTTACACGCACAGGCTCGGAGTGGCGCTAGACCAGCCGGCCC
>JACDEQ010000019.1:13019-14047 GCA_013816225.1 Armatimonadota bacterium
CCCCGTTCAGCCACAAACACCACTACCGAGAATTGGGAATCGACTGTCTCTACTGCCACACTTCGGCCGAAAAGACGGCCATCGCCGGCGTCCCCGCTACGGAGACCTGCTATACCTGTCATTCGCAGATCTGGACGAGCAGCCCCCTCTTGCAGGTCGTCCGCGATAGCTATGAGAAAGACATTCCTATCGAATGGAACCGTGTCAACAACGTTCCCGATTTCGTCTACTTCGACCATAGTATTCACGTGGCGAAGGGAGTTTCGTGCTTCACGTGCCACGGCCGGATCGATAACCAAAACCTCACTTTCAAGGAAAACGCCTTCCAGATGAAGTGGTGCCTGGACTGTCACCGCAATCCGGAAGAATTCGTGCGGCCGGACGCTGAAGTTTTCAATCCTGAATACCATTACGGGCCTGACCATGCGCAACTCGGCCGCGAACTCGTTAAGAAGCGAGGCATCGTGAAAGAGCAGCTCGACGACTGTTCGGTGTGCCACCACTAATGGACGATAACGGCAAAGGGCATGACTTGGACCTGTCGGCGATCCGGGCGAAGCTGGATAGCGGCGGCGGGCAAATCGCTTGGCGGAGCCTCGAAGAGCTCGCCGAAACGGAGGAGTTCTCTGAGTACTTGGAGAGGGAATTTCCGCAGCAAGCCGCCCCATGGCGCGAAGAAATGGATCGGCGCCAATTTATCAAAATCATGGGCGCGTCCCTTGCAATGGCCGGACTCGCGGCCTGCCGTCCACAGGCTATCGAGAAGATCGTCCCGTACGTTCGCGTCCCCGAGGACCATATACCCGGCGAGGCGGTTTTTTATGCCACGACGTTGACCCTCGGCGGCTTTGCCTACGGTGCGCTTGCCAAAGCTAACGACGGCAGGCCAACGAAAATCGAAGGCAACCCTGAGCATCCGGCCAGCCTCGGCTCGTCTAACATTTTTCTCCAGGCCATGGTGCTCGGCCTGTACGATCCGGATCGCTCGCAAACCGTTCTAAACGTGGCTAACCCCGGCACTTGGAATG
>JACDEQ010000019.1:14057-15364 GCA_013816225.1 Armatimonadota bacterium
CTTGGAATGCTTTTTATTCGGCGGTCCGGACGGAAATGGACAGGCAAAGGACCGTTCGAGGAAGCGGGTTGCGCATTCTCACGGAAACGATTACCTCGCCGACCATTGCCGCGCAGATGAAGCAACTGCTCGAGGAGTTCCCGGAAGCCAAATGGCACCAGTACGAGCCTGCCAACCGTGACAATGTCCACGAAGGCGCGGTTCTCGGATTCCACCAACCCGCGGACGCGATCTACAGCTTCGACAAGGCTGATGTCGTTGTCTCACTCGACAGCGATTTCTTGAACTCTGGTCCAGGACACCTGCGTTACGCTCGCGATTTCGCCGCCAAACGCCGCGTTCGGTTGGATAAGAAAACCATGAACCGGTTCTATGCGATCGAGAGCACTCTGACCGTGACGGGTTCCATGGCCGACCACCGGCTCCCGCTGAAAGCAAGCAGTGTTCTAGGAGCGGCGAGTTTCCTCACAGCAAGCCTGGGCGTTGGTTCGGACGTGCAAGCGGTGACGGAAGAGGAGCGCCACTTCCTAACCGCCTTGGCCCACGACCTCGAACAGCATCGCGGCCGCAGCATCGTCATCGCCGGCGACCATCAACCGCCCGCGGTCCATGCCCTCGCCCACACCCTGAATTCGATCCTCGAAAACGACGGCGCGACGGTTAGATACGTCGAGCCGGTGGAAGCAAACACCGATTCGCAAGCCAAATCGATTGTCGAACTGGCCAACGCGATGGACAAGGGCGTGGTCGACGTTGTGCTGATCCTCGGCGGCAATCCGGCATTCACCGCCCCGGCGGACTTGGCGTTTGCGGACAAGCTTCGGAAGGTGGCTTTCAGCGCGCACCTCAGCCTCTACCGCGACGAAACCTCCACCTATTGCCGCTGGCACCTGCCGATGGCTCATGAACTGGAAGCCTGGGGAGACGCCCGGGCATTCGACGGAACGGCGTCGATCACGCAGCCTCTGATCGAGCCTCTTTATGCAGGGCAGTCTGCGATCGAAGTTCTTGCTGGAGTTCTCGGAAAGAGGGAATCCGGCTACGACATCGTCCGCCGTCAGTGGCTGGGAAGCGGCCTCGCGGACGACGTCTCTTGGAAGCGCGCTCTGCATAAAGGCGTGATTCCCAACACGGCAAGGACGCCAAAGAACGTGGGCATCATGCCTGGCGTGTTCCCTTCGTTGAGTTCTGTACGCGAACCTGCCGCGGGAATCGAGATCAATTTCAGGCCCGACAGTACGATTTGGGACGGCCGCTTCGCCAACAATGCGTGGCTGCAAGAACTGCCGAAGCCCGTCCAAAAGTAC
>JACDEQ010000020.1:0-9698 GCA_013816225.1 Armatimonadota bacterium
AGCCCACCCAGCCCGGACGGATATCGACAAGGGAGCATCGGCACCCACAGCGGACACGATCGGCACATTGAGCATGATGCCGGGCTGAAAAGTCGGCGACGTAGTGACCTCGCTCGGTAGAACTCGGGTTTCTTTGGGGATGAGTAGGACGTCGTCGAAGCTAAGACCTTCGCGGAAAAGCTGCATTCATGCTCCTTGGCTTTCAGGTGAAAATGGCACGGAGATGACGAGCACTTCCATGCCAGAATTCGCACATGATCGAAATGTTAGCCGCGTGCACCCTGGTATGGGTGAACCAAGGCACGGTGTCGCCAAACGAGTTTCCGCCCATCAAGTTTCTTCAGGGATACAAACCGGCCAAGTCCACCGCAGCTGCAAGGCAGTACACCCGCGAGTACAAGATCAAGCTCGAACTTGTCCGCAAAGGGATTGAAAGGCAGTTCGGCCCAGGATACGCTTACCGCGAGGGTGGATACGGATGGGGATTTGGAGAGATTCACAAACACGCCGGCCGCCTCAAATCTCTCAATAACTGGGCTCGCAAAGCCCATCCTCGGCGCTGGCAAAGCTTCCGACCCACGATGACGATAAACGTTCTTCCGCTGATCGAGCATCAGGGAGGTACTTATTTCTCGGTGCCCGGCATAGCCGCCGTCACCGTCCAGGTCGAGTGGAGCCTCCACTTAGAAGGGCGTCGGGCAAAGGCCGCATACCTACGGTTATCGCGCCGTGCGACGTTTTTGTCCAGCACATACGATGTGTCCCTATTACCTGATGGCCGAGCGTCGGGAGCAATGAATTCTTCTCATTTTTCGGGGATCTGGAAGGCTGCAGGCATGCCAGCTAAGCGAGGCAAGCCCGCCAAAGTCACCCAAGATTTACATTCACTTGGAAAGCGGCATGAAGCTATTTGGAACTGTATCTGGTTCACCACGCTCGATGAACCAGGTCCGCGAATTCGTCGCGAAGACCGGTGAAAGGCGCCTTGTTTGGAAGAAGCAATAGCTCGACTCGACAAGAAGGGAACCGCTTGCCGCCGCCCAGGGGTTCACTTCTCAATAGGGATGCCCCTATTACGCTCCGGCAGCCCTGCCACGGTGTGCGGCATAGCCTGAGTTGCGTATAATGCCTCGCGATGGCCGAATGCCGATTGCTCCTTGAACACACGGAGGATCCGAAGTATCGGACGATCGACGGGTTCATCGATAAGGGCGGATACCTGGGGCTGCGGAAGGCCGTAAAGATGGACCGGCAGGCGGTGATCGATCAGGTCAAGGCGAGCGGGCTTAGGGGGCGAGGGGGAGCGGGGTTCCCGACCTGGATCAAGTGGAACGGCATCGAAAAGGAAAGGGCCGGCAAGAAGCATTACGTTCTGTGCAACGCGGACGAGGGCGAGCCCGGCACGTTCAAAGACAAGGAGCTGATGGAGAACACCCCTCATCTGATGATCGAGGGGATGATCATCGCCGGTTGGGCGACCCTGGGCGACATTGGCTACGTTTACATCCGCGCCGAATTCGTCGATGCCGCCCGCACCGTCAAGGCGGCGATCGACGAGGCATACGAAAAGGGCTACCTTGGCAAGAATATCTTAGGAAGCGGCTGGGATTTCGACATGTACGTTCACTTGGGCGCTGGCTCGTACGAATGCGGCGAGGAAAGCGCGATGATGAGCAGCCTGATGGGCGAGCGCGGAATGCCGAGGCTCAAGTTTCCCCACGCGCCGCTGCCGACGGTCGAGGGCCTCTGGGAGAGCCCGACGGTCATCAACAACGTCGAGACGTTCGCTTGCGCGCCGTCGATTATCCTAAACGGGGGCGAGTGGTACTCGACGCTCGGCGCTTCGACCAAGAACAGCCGCGGCACCAAGATTTTCAGCGTTTCCGGCCACGTAAACAAACCCGGCAACTACGAGGTCGAGTTTGGTACTTCGCTTATGGAGCTTCTGTCCTTGGCGGGCGGAATGAAGGGCGGCGAACTGAAGGCCTGCGTGCCGGGCGGGTCGTCGGTTCCGATTATTGACGCGGCCGCTTGTGAGAAGGCGATTCTCGGATATGAAGAGATAGCCGAGGTCGGTAGCATGGTCGGGTCGGGCGGATGCATCTTCTTGAACGAGCACACGTGCATCGTCACGTTCATCTGGCGAACCGCCATGTTCTATATGAAGGAATCGTGCGGAAAATGCACGCCATGCCGGGAGGGCACAGTTTGGCTTTACGAAATATTGTCCCGGATACGAGCCGGCGGTGGCCGTCCCGAGGACGTTGGCCTATTGAAGGAACTATGCTCGCAGATCGATGGCCGTTCGTTCTGCGGTCTCGGCGACGCGGCTGCATGGCCTGTTGCCGGCGCTCTCAAGGTCTTCCCGGAGGAGTTCGAGTACTACATCGCAAACGGCAAGAGCATCGTTCAGACGCCCGAGAGCCGCTTTATGATGCCTGAGACTCCGCTGCTATCTCCGGCGGCGAGCGCTTAGGAGGGCCACACCCAGGGCGACTAAACCGATCTTTGCCGGTTCGGGAACCACGGTGACCTCGAGCGCCGGTGCGTTGTTCACCGACGAGTAGCTGAATGTTTTGCCACCGTCATGGCTGATCAGCATCGGGCAAAGGATGTTAATATCACCATACATCCACGTGTGGAATCCGTCGTCTTGCAAGGGCTCCATTTACATCCAGTAGTATCTGCCTTCGGCCACCGACACCGGGTCGACGTTCTGGAGGTGAACCACCTCACCGAAACTGTTGTTGGCAGGGTTCTCGAATTCCCACGCCCCCAGTTGGCCGCCGAAGCCTTGGAAAGTTCCGTCGTCGTCGTAGAGAGTCAGGCGCAGATCTCGTCCCTTGCCCAGATTCAGAAAGCCAACAGCCACCGAAATAGTGTCGACGGGACCGCTTGCAAGAGACTCGAATCCCACTGCAATCGTTTGAATGAACTTGGGCGGCGCCGAAGCTCCCGTGATGAAGTATCCGGTGTTCTCGTCGTAGCCGTACCCGGGCAGGAACGAGGAGTAAGCGACTTGAGCCTGAGCGGCGCACATGCAGGCCACAAGGGTAGCGACAACAAACAATTTCCCTTTTCTCATGCCTCATTGTACAGCGCTTGCAAAGATAAGCAACCGCACCATCCGAATCGGCGTAGAAGCCGTGGAGCACCGAGCCGCAATGGGCGGCGAGTGTGTGTTATCCCGAAGGGAGCTTGCGCAATGTTATGGGCCATCGTCTTGATTCTGTTGATCCTGTGGGCGATCGGCTTTGTGGCCTTGCCCATCCTAGGCGGATTTAATTCACATACTACTCGTCGTCGCGGTGATTGTCGTTTTGGTTCGCCTTATCCAAGGCAGACCCGTCGCTTGAAGAGTCATTAGGAGAAAGAACTAATATGAAGATGGACAGTTTGGACAAATTATTCGAAGAGTCGCTTGCCGATTTGTACAGCGCCGAAAAGCAGTTGACGGACGCGTTGCCGAAGGCGGCTAAGGCGGCCCAATCTGCCGACTTACGAGCGGCATTCGAATCGCACCTCAAGGAGACAGAGGGACATGTGGAGCGGCTTGAGAAAGTCTTCAAGGAGATCGGAGGAAAGCCGGAGGCGAAGACGTGCATGGCTATGCAGGGCTTGGTGAAAGAGGCCGACGAGGCGATCAAGATCGAGCCTGCGGGCGCTATCCGAGACGCCGGCTTGATCGGGGCCGCTCAGCGCATCGAGCATTACGAAATGGCAGCTTATGGAACCGCCCGCGCTTTCGCCGAAACGCTTGGGAATACCAAAGCGCGCGATCTGCTTCAGGCAACGCTCAACGAAGAAGCGAAGGCGAACGAAAAGCTTACTCAAATTGCGGAGAACACGGTAAATCGGGAAGCCGCGAGCGTCTAGCGTTTAATCAGATGGAGCGCCCTAGGCGCTCTATCTTTGTTCAATCGTGCCTTATCATTGATTCGAAAGCCGGCAAGTATTGGAGCCATTCGTCGCGACGCTGAGCGCGCATATAGCTCGTTAGCGAGATGTAAGGCACATAGCGGGGACGCCTCGGCTCACGGCTCAGTTTCATGCTCGATAAATTGTGCATGAGCTTGTCCGCTTTTCTCAGATTACATCGGCGGCAGCAAGCGACCACGTTATCCCAGGTGTGCTGACCCCCGTGTTTGCGCGGCACAACGTGATCGAGAGTCAAGTCTTTACCCGTGACTCCGCAATACTGGCACGTGTAGTTGTCCCTAGCCAGAACCGTGTGCCTGGACAGGCGAAGCTGGGGAAGTGGCCTCTTCACGTAATATCGCAGCCGCAAGACCGACGGCGCGTGGAACGACCGACTCGCGGTGCGCACAACATGGCCGTTGTTGTGCAAGACCTCCGCCTTGCCCATGGTCATAAGGGAAACGGCCCTCACGACGGTGCAAACGTTCAACGGTTCGTAGTTATTGTTCAGCAATAGAACGTCGTTCATTCGACTCGGTGCTCCTCAAAACAGAACGGCCCGACGCGCGCGCGTGTCGGGCCGCTGAAACACGGGTTTGAGCAGGCCGGCTGGCTGCTGCTGTCTACTCATCCAGTTACCTGTGCCCCAACGCACCGCCCAAAGCTTGTGCCATCTGTCCATTAGACGAACAAATAATACCTATCCGATTCTAAATTTGCGTAATGTCTGCGCGAGGGCTCGACTGGTTCCGAAGCTCCAAAACCCAGTGGATGATGAGGAGTGTGGCCGCGATCGTGATGCAAGCGTCCGCGACGTTGAAGACATGAATGATCTTGATATCGATGAAATCGGTTACCTTGCCGCCGCCGAAAACTCGGTCGACGAGATTCCCCAAGGCGCCCGCGGCCAGCAAGACCATCCCTACGCGAAATAGCTTCTCTTGGGGCTTGGATCGAAGGTAGCCGATGCCGGCGAATGCCGCGACCAAAGCGGCGAGCGGCGATAGCAGCACACCCGCTCCCTGAAAGAGGCCGAAGGCAATGCCGCGGTTGTAGACGAGCGTGAGGTCGAAAATGTACGGGATGACGGTAACGAACTCCCCCTCCGCGAGGTTCTCGCGAACCAACCATTTCGCGAGCTGGTCGAAAATGAGAAGTGCAATGGACCAAATGAAGAAAGGCGCAGGCCTCACCAGCCGAGTACCTTTCTGTCGCGCTCTGTGAGCGGGATGCCGTTGACTTCGATAACGTCGGGCCTCCTGATCCGACTTCGTTCGCACTTCATATAGGGCGACATGGAAAACTCGATCTGCAACTCCGAACCTTCCGAAAGCTCGACCCAGCTAAGCTTAAGGAGGGTAGGAAGGTCGATTCCGAATCCCTCGAGCGTTGCGATAAGTTCCGGCTGGCCGGCCACTTTGGCCATTACGTCCTGCGTGTCCTTGACTCCCGCATCCGCCTTCCATGGTTCGAGTTGCGCGTTCAATGTATCGCGAAATTCCAAGAGGGCCCCAACGCCATGGTCTTCTCCGAGCGGAGCGCCAACGGGTTCGATCGTCTCCAAGAAAACCGTCGGCTTGCGATCGGGCATCGGCATGCGGGCATAGATCTCTTCCGCAGTGTGGGGCAGCACGGGGGCGACCAACCTCACCAGGATCTGCAGAATGCGATAGCACGCGACTTGGCCACTCCGCCTGTCGGGCGAGTCTTTGGCGTCGCAGTACATGCGATCCTTGATTACGTCCAGATAAAAGCCACTCAACTCCTTGACGCAGAAGTTGTGGACCATCGAAATCGCACCGCTGAAGTCGAACTCGTCATACTCGGAGCACGCGTTGGCCTCCAAAGCCTGGGCTTGCTCGACGGCCCATTGGTCCAAGCTCTTCGCGAGCCCGTGCCCCGATGACGGGCCGAAATCGTACAAGTTTGCCAGGAGAAACCGTAACGTATTCCTAACGCGCCTGTAGTTCTCCCCCATTTGCTTGAGCAAATTGTCGCCACAGGGGACGTCGTTCGAATAGTCGACGCTCGCCGCCCAATAGCGAAGCACATCGGCGCCATACTGGTTCGCAGCCTTCATCGGCTCCACCACGTTGCCCTTGGACTTGGACATCTTCTCCGCTTTTTCGTCGAGAACGAACCCGTGGGTGAGAACAGCGCGATAAGGCGCGGCCCCTTCGAGAGCAGTCGCGGTGGTTAGGCTGCTGTTGAACCAACCACGATGCTGGTCGCTTCCCTCCAAATAAATATCGGCGGGCCATTCGAGGTCACCCCACGCTGGGTCATATTTGACGTCGAGCACCGCGTAATGGGTGAGACCGCTATCGATCCATACGTCGAGTACATCAGTCTCCTTGCGGAACTCCGTTTCGCCGGTTTTCGGGTGCTTGAACCCTTCCGGGATGAACTCGGAGATGTCGGTTTCGAACCAGGTAGAGGATCCTCCCTTTTCGACTGCCTGAGCCGCTCGCTCCATGATCTCCGGGTCCGCGACGGGCTCCCCCGATTCCTTGCCGTAAACGATCGGAATCCCGACACCCCAGATCCTTTGGCGCGAGATGCACCAATCGGGTCTGCCCTCGACCATGGCCGCAATTCTTGTTTCCCCCTGAGGAGGGTACCAAGCCGTGCGGCCGATTTCGGAAAGCGCGCGCGCGCGTAGATCGTCGTTGTCAATGCTGAGGAACCATTGTTGCGTAGTTCGATAGATGACTGGGCTGTTGTCGCGCTCGCCATACGGATAGCTGTGCTGGTAGTCGTACGCCTTGAGCAAATGCCCTTCTTCGTCCAGGCGCTCCACGATGAACGCGTTCGCGTCATTGATGCTCTTGCCGGCGAACTCTCCGGCCTCTTCGGTGAAAACACCGGCCGGGTCGACCGGACACAGGCCCGGCAGCCCATATTTCCGCCCCGTATGGAAGTCGTCGTGGCCGTGGCCGGGCGCCGTGTGAACAACGCCCGTGCCGTCCCCGGTTGTCACATAGTCGGCCATCACCGCGATCGAGTCACGATCAAAGATCGGGTGCTTGAAGACGACCCCGTTTAGCTCGCTGCCGAGCAGGGTTGCCATCTTGCGATCGATAGGACGCCCGATCTCCTCGAAGACTTTCTCGGCCAGGCCATCGTACAGGAGGAAATATTCGCCGCGCGATTCGAAGACCGAGTACTCGAGTTCCGGATGAAACGCAACCGCCAAATTACCTGGAATCGTCCATGGCGTCGTCGTCCAAATGATCGTGTAGAGGGGCGCGAGGGGTGCGAATACATTGGATGCGTCATCCTTCAGCGGGAACCGCACATAAATCGCTCGCGAGGTGTGGTTCTCGTAAACTAGTTCAGTGTCCGCGAGGGCGGTACGCGACTTGATACTCCAATGTGTCGGCCTTAGGTCGCGATAGATGTAACCTTTCTGAGCCAACTTGGAAAACGCCCGCACAATCGCGGCCTCGAACTTGTAGTGCATCGTGGCGTAGGGATGGTCCCAGTCGCCTAGAACGCCGAACCGCTTGAACTGTTCCGTTTGGATATCGATAAACTCTTCCGCGTGCCTCCGGCAAGCTAGGCGCATGTCCTTGGGTTCCATGCGGCCATGCTTGGCCACCACGGCGAGCTCGATCGGCAACCCGTGAGTGTCGTAACCGGGGACGTATGGACTGTGAAATCCACGTATCGTCTTGTATCGAACGACGAAGTCTTTTAAAGTCTTGTTGAACGCCGTTCCGATGTGGACCGGACTGTTGGTATACGGGGGCCCGTCGTGCAAGATGTACTTTGGCGAGCCGCGGCGGACGTCTTGGATGAGCTTGTAAAGCCCCATCTCGTCCCAGGCCCTTTGCATTTCCGGCTCGCGACTTGCCAAGTCCGCCTTCATGGGAATCGTGAAGTCGGGGTCAGGCAAGTTCAACGTCGAGCGGAGATCCATGGAAGCGGAAATTGTACCTGCAGGCGGGTAAGATTGAATCCGCCCCAATGAACCTACCGATCGAGGAGCTTACTCCGCGCCAAATTGTCGCCGAATTAGACCGTTATATTGTGGGTCAAGACCAAGCCAAACGAGCGGTCGCCATCGCACTGCGGAATCGCTTTCGCCGCCAACGCCTGCCCGCCGAGCAAGGCGACGAGATAGTCCCTAAGAACATCCTGATGATTGGTCCGACCGGCGTCGGCAAGACCGAAATAGCTCGCAGGCTGGCGCAGCTGGCACGTGCGCCGTTTGTCAAAGTGGAAGCGACCAAATTTACCGAGGTCGGCTATGTCGGACGGGACGTGGACAGCATGGTGCGGGACCTGGTGAACATTTCGATTCGGATCGTCGAGGCGGAGAAGACCGCCGACGTTGCCGAGGAGGCCAGCCGGCGCACTATTGACAGGATCGTGGAGATATTGGTGGATCCGTACGGCTCGTCGCGCACGACGTCGAATTTAGACAACCCGTTCATGAGGCAGGCGATGGACATCTTCGGCGAAAGCCCTGAAGCCGAGAAGTCGGCCGAACCGGTCGCAACTGAAACCGACGACGAGGCCGCGTGGAAGCGCAGGCGTGAGAAGGTGCGAAAGCAGATCGACTCCGGCAGCCGTGATGCAGAACTCATCGAAATCGAAATCGAGGACGCAGCAACTCCGTTCGTCCAAGTTTTCTCTCCGCAAGGTATGGAGGAGATGGGCCTCGACCTGCCGAGCCAAATGGGTTCGTTCGGTCGTTCTCGGAGCACCAAGCAGGTGTCGATCGGCGAAGCCAAGGCGATCATCGGCCAGGAAGAGGGGAAAAAATTGATCGACCAGCACGCGGTGACCCGAGAGGCGCTGGTGCGTACGGAACAAACAGGGATCATCTTCATCGACGAACTCGATAAAATCGCGGGTCGGGAGGGCGGATCGGGCCCAGACGTTTCGCGAGAAGGTGTTCAGCGCGACCTCCTGCCCATTATCGAGGGCTCCACGGTCGCTACTAAATACGGCCCCGTAAAAACCGATCATATTTTATTCATCGGCGCGGGAGCTTTCCATATGAGCAAGCCGAGCGATCTGATACCCGAATTGCAGGGAAGGTTGCCGATTCGGGTGGAGCTTCAATCTTTGGGAGAACAAGACTTAAAGCGTATTTTGCGCGAACCTAAGAATGCCATAACAAAGCAGTACCAGCAGCTTCTTTCCACGGAAGGCGTCGCTTTGGAATTCACGGATGATGCCATCGAGGAGCTGGCAAGAATGGCGCATGAAGTAAATTCTAGGGCAGAGAACATTGGCGCCAGGAGACTTCACACGGTAATGGAGAAGTTGCTCGAGGATATTATGTTCGATGCGCCGGAGGTAAAGGAGAGTTCTGTCCGAGTGGATGCGGACCTTGTTAGGGAAAGATTGAGTGATATAATTCAAGACGTCGACCTCTCGAAATATATTTTGTGACATTTGATAAGACTCGCGTAGGATTATTTACGGACATTTTCTCCAGTATCGCGGAGGAGATGGGATCCGTTCTCGAGAGGGTTTCTTTCTCTCCGAATATAAAGGAAAGACGGGATTATTCATGCGCGATTTTCGACGCTGAGGGCAACCTGGCCGCACAGGCTGCGCACATACCGGTTCACTTGGGAGCGATGGAGTTCCTGATGAAGCAGTGGATCGCGACGGGCCCGAGAATGGTAAACGGAAAATTCTACATAACCAACGACCCTTACTTTGCGGGCACGCATCTGCCTGACATCTCGGTGATTGCACCGGTGGGTTTGGACGGGACGCGCGTCGGATACGTTGCCAGCCGCGCCCACCACTCGGACATT
>JACDEQ010000020.1:9708-15325 GCA_013816225.1 Armatimonadota bacterium
CCCCGGCAGCATGGCCCCCAGCCGGTCCATTCATGAGGAAGGCATAATCATCTCCCCTCAAAAATTGACATCAGCTCTCGCAAACGAGATTGCGAATACTTGCCGGGGCAAAGAAGAACGGATTGCCGACTTGGAGGCCCAGCGTGCAGCGGCGAGCGTTGGTTCGGTGAGAGTTCAAGCTTTGTCATCGAAGTATGGCGCTGCCCTGAAGAGTCACATTCAGGAGTGTCTCTCATATGCCGAGGAAGTGACCCGGGCCGCGCTTGCGGGCTTACCAGCGGGTTCTTACGAGGCCGAGGACCACTTGGAGGACGTGCCTGGATCGGAGGCGCGTATCAAAGTCAAGATCGAGCTTGACGGCGCCGGCCGAATCAGGTTCGACTTTAGCGGCTCGAGCGAGCAGGTCGCACTTGGCGTGAACGCGACCGAAGCCGTGACCAGGTCGGCCTGCTATTACGTTGTAAGATGCTTGACACCAGGCGCGCCGACAAACGGCGGGTGTTGGAAGTCGATCGAAGTATTGGCGCCACCCAATAGCATCGTCAACGCTGGCTACCCGGCACCGGTCGTAGCCGGAAATACGGAGACAAGCCAGTGTATCGCCGGTGTTATTCTGCAGGCGCTGCCTGGGCCGATGCCTGCCTGCAGCCAAGGCACAATGAACAATGTTGCATTTGGGACCGATCGCTGGGCGTACTATGAGACGATCGGGGGCGGCGCTGGGGCGGGCCCTGTGCATGACGGCGCGAGCGGGGTCCATACCCACATGACCAACACGCGCAATACACCTGTCGAAGCGCTGGAGCTCGAGTTACCGATTCGCGTGCTCGAATACGAACTCAGGGCCGGATCGGGCGGGGACGGTTCACACGAGGGCGGCGAAGGGGTCGTGCGTTCGTTTCAGGCATTAGAGGCCGGTATCACATGCAGTTTGATGACCGACAGGCGATCCTGTGGACCCTCAGGTATCGAGGGTGGAGGGCCTGGTTTGCCCGGCCGAAACGCCTTGATTCGGGGAGATAAGGAAACCGATATCGACTCCAAAGCGCAGATCGAGTTGCAGCAGGGTGACATCGTGCGAATCGAGACACCGGGCGGCGGTGGTTGGGGGCCGTTCGACAAGCAACCTAGAACCTAAAACAGGTACGATTTCATTTCGCGACAAGAGTCCGTGGGCATTCCACGAACGTCCCTATCTCGGGCGTCTAACGTCGCACCTACACCCATGCCTAAAGAGAACGAAAAGCCCCAAGCCGAGCAGTCCGAAAGCCAGGCAACCGGCAAAATGGGCAGGCAGGTTCAGTCCGATTACACCTCCGAGAACATACAGGTCCTCGAGGGGCTCGAAGCCGTGCGCCAGCGGCCGTCGATGTACATCGGCGATACCGGCCCACGCGGTTTGCATCACCTGTTCAACGAGGTCTTGGACAACTCGATCGACGAGGCTCTCGCCGGGCATTGCGACACGATCGTTTGCATTCTCCACGCCGATAACACATTGAGCATTCAGGATAACGGGCGCGGCATCCCGGTGGACATTCACGAAAAGTACGGCGTGTCGGCCTTGCAGATCGTAATGTGCACGCTCCACGCCGGTGGCAAGTTCGGCGGGGGCGGTTACCATGTTTCCGGCGGGCTCCACGGCGTCGGCGTCTCTTGCGTAAACGCGCTTTCCGAGTGGTGCGAGGTCACGGTCGAGCGGGGAGGAAAAAAGTATTTCCAAAAGTATCACCGTGGTGCGCCCGAATCCGATGTCAAGGAAATCGGAACGACGAAGCGTCGAGGAACCACCACCCGATGGGTGGCTGACTCTACAATTTTCGAAACCGCGGAGTACGACTCGAAAAGGTTCAAGGAAAGAATTAGAGAATTAGCCTACTTAAATCCCGTCGTCACCTTTTATTTCGTTAACGAGCAGAACGAGGAAGATAACGAGACGTTCCATTTTAGCGACGGAATCAAGGCCCTTGTCGAGAATGTGAACGAAGCACATGATTCGGTTCATAAAACGATTTATTTCAAGCGGACGAAGGACGATCTTGAAGCGGAAGCGGCTCTACAATATCACTCCGGTTACAAGGAAACCCTGCTCACTTTTGCGAATAACATCAACACGATCGAAGGTGGCACACATGCAACCGGCGCTAAGACTGCCCTGACGCGAGTAATCAACGCATACGCCCGCAAAATGAATTTGCTGAAGGAAAAGGAAGTTAATTTTCTGGGTGAAGATGTGCGGGGCGGCCTGACGATGGTCGTCGCAGTGAAGCTCCTGCACCCGCAATTCGAGGGCCAAACCAAAACGAAACTCGGAAATAGCGAGGTCGAGGGTCTGGTGAATTCGATCGTAGGCGAATCACTATCGGAGTTTTTCGACGAGAATCCCGCGGTCGCGAAAAGAATTGTCGAAAAGGCGGTTCTCGAGCAGCGCGCCCGAGAAGCAGCGAGAAAGGCCGCCGAGGCCGTAAAGCGAAGCGGCGCCGTCGAGTCTTACGGCCTCGCAGGCAAGCTCTCCGATTGCATCGAGAAAGATCCGACGAGAACCGAGCTATTTATCGTCGAGGGTGATTCCGCGGCCGGTCCTGCGAAGGGGGCCCGCGACCGTCGTACGCAGGCCGTTTTGCCGATCAAGGGCAAAATCCTCAACGTGGAGCGCGCGCGAGTCGACAAGGCGCTCGACAACGAAGAAATTAAGGCGCTTATTTCCAGCCTCGGAACTGGAATCGACTATTCGATCGGACGAGAACACGACACAAACGGCGATTCGAACGGACGCAATGGCGGAGACGGCTTCGACCTCTCGAAGCTCCGCTACGGAAAGGTGATTATTCTTACAGACGCCGATGTCGATGGCGAGCACATCCGCACACTTCTCCTCACATTTTTCTATCGGTACATGAAGCCACTGTTGGAAAATGACAAGATCTTCTTGGCCAAGCCGCCTCTGTTTACCATTCAGGCGGGCAAAGATGAGCGTTATTATGCGCAGGATGAAGCTGAGCGAGACCAGATCTTGAAGGGCCTCAAAAAGAAAGACGTTCGCGTCACGCGGTTCAAGGGGTTGGGCGAAATGGACGCGGAGCAGCTTGAAGAGACAGCAATGAATCCAGTCAGCCGAACGCTCGTACAAATCGGCCTGGACAAGGAAAACGAAGCCGAGACAGAGCGTATGTTTTCCCGGTTGATGGGCGAGAAGGTCGAACCACGCCGCGAGTTCATTGAGAAGCACGCCAAGGAAGTTACCGATCTCGACTGGCACTACTAGTTCGACTTTGAGGTAGCTTCGCATAGTGCCGATAATCGAACTGAGGAAAACAATCGACGCGCCGGTCCAGCGGGTGGTAGAAATCGCGCGCGACGTGGAGCGCTTCTCCGAGTTCATGCCCGACGTCAAATCTGTCAAGGTCGTCGGCCAGAGCGATGACGGTACGACGCAACAAACCGAGTGGGTGGGGATCATCAAGCAGTTTTCACGTGAAATCGCATGGACCCAAGAGGACGTTTGGCACGAGGACGCAAACCGCATCGATTTCCATCAGGTCAAAGGAGATTACGACAAGATGGAGGGCTACTGGCAGTTCAGCGACGTGGGCGGCAAGACTGAGTTCGTCAACTATCTGGATTACGAATACAAAGTTCCGCTGCTCGGAGCGCTCGTCACGAAGGTCGTGGATTTCCTGGTTCGGCAAAACCTGAACAGCATAATGGACGGCATCGAGAAGCGCGCGACCGCCTAGCTTTTTGTCTCGAGCCAGTTGGGCCCGAGGCTGGCATCGACCTCGACCGGAACGTCGAGCGGCAGCGCATTTTCCATCGCCTCCTTAAGCTTCGGCACCAAATCCTCTTCGCCGGCAGCCAACTCGAATAGCAGCTCGTCATGCACCTGCAGGATCATCCGCGTACTCTTCGATTCTAGCAATGGGCGGATATTTATCATCGCCAGCTTGATCATGTCGGCGGACCCGCCCTGCAGGGGCGCGTTCATTGCCTGCCTTTCGGCGTAGTGTCTCGCGACGCGATTGCCCGCATAGATGTCTTGGAAATAACGGCGTCTGCCACAAATGGTGGTGGTGAAACCTTTGGATCGAGCCTCCTCCAGAGTTGTGTCGATGTACTCGCGCACCTTCGGGAACCGCTCGAAGTAGTCCTTGATTAGCTCCTTGGCCTCCGAAATCGTGAATTCACCGCCCAGTTGGTTCGCCAATCCGAAGTCGGTCACCCCGTAGAGAACCGCGTAGTTCAGCATCTTCGAGTACCGCCTGTGCTCGCGGTTCACCTTGCCCACAGGCTCGTTCCACATCAGCGAAGCCGTAACCGCGTGCACGTCGGTCCCCGATTCGAATGCCTCGACCAGAGCCGGCTCTCCGCAATGATGCGCGAGAAAACGAAGCTCTATTTGCGAATAGTCGAGCGAGGCGAGTTGGAAGCCGGGCGCAGGGATGAATGCTCGCCGTATCTCTCGGCCCGTCTCGGTCCGAATCGGAATGTTCTGCAGGTTCGGATAGTTGCTGCTTAGGCGGCCCGTAGCGGCCACGTGCTGCGCATAGGTCGTGTGAATCCGCCCGTCCGCCGCCACGTACTTCGGCAGCGAATCGGCGTAGGTGTTTTTCAGCTTGGAAAGCTCCCGCCAATTTAGTATCTCGCGGCATATGTCATGTTCCGGAGCGAGCTGCTGCAAAACCTCGACCCCCGTCGCGTATCCTGTCTTCGTCTTCTTCCCCGAAGGAATGCACAGTTTGTCGAACAAGATCTTGCCGAGCTGCTTCGGTGAGCCTATGTTGAATGTTTCTCCAGCGAGTTCATAGACGAGTTGCTCGATCTGGCCGATCTGCACCGACAGGCTCTTGCCGAACTCTTCGAGCATGCCGACATCCACGGCTACGCCCGTGTTTTCCATCTCTGCGAGGACCGGCACCAGGGGCAGCTCGATGCCCGCGTAGACCTTCCATTGGCCTTCCAAATTGAGCCGGTCGGTCAGCGGCTTCTCGAGCCGCGAAATGGCCGATGCTTTCTCGGCAGGTGATTGAGGCGGCTGCTCTTCGAGATAGCCCTGCGCCAGGTCCTCGATCGCATAGTTCGAGCGCGCGCTTTGAAGCACATAGGCGGAAAGGATCGCGTCGAAGCCCGGAACTACATAGCTCGCCGCCTTGCGAAGCATCGCCTTCGAGTCGTGAAACGCCAGTTCGCCCCCGCGCTCGGCTACCAAACGCGACAACGTTTTCGGCTCGACCTCCAGCGCTTCCAAGCCCACGGCTACCGCTGCACCTTCCGTATGCTCGAACGCGGCGGCGTGCCGGTCCCCGATCCAAGCGATCACGTCCTCGTACGACGACACGCGCCCCACCGAGACCTTGGACTTCTCAGTCTCGACCGACACCAGGTCTTCGGAGAAAAGATTCGGCTGTCCGCCCTGGCGATAAGGGCCCAGAACGAGCGGCAGCCTCTTCGTGTGCACACGGAACTCCAGGCTCTCGAGCATTCTTTGCGCAGCGTCGATCTGAGCGTCCGTGACTTGGTACGGCCGGTAGTCGAACATCAGGGGCGCGTCGCGAACGATGGTCGCCAGCCACTTGGACCTCGGCATTTGGCCCAAGCTCGGCTCCAGTTTCTTGCGGAC
>JACDEQ010000021.1 GCA_013816225.1 Armatimonadota bacterium
GACCTGGGCTTACTCGCACCCACAGCCCGTCCACCGCGCGCAGCAGCTCGAAAAGTGGGTCAAAAAGGGCTATTACGACCGGATTTTGCGCGGCCACTACGACAAGACGGCTTGAGTTTGGGGCAAACTCGGACTCATGGAAGTGCCGACGAGAGCCGAGTTCCTTTTTCAGGGGCCTTGGCAGAAGGCGCTTTTCTATGCGATCCTCGCCGTCTCGCTGGGGATCTTTGCCTGGCAAGTTTGGGGTCGCGTCCGGCTTTGGCGCCAGGGAAAACCGATCTCATGGAGGCCGGACTACCTCGGGGGAGTTGTCAAGTTCGTTTTGGGCCAGAGAAAGGTCCGCACTTCTCGACCCAAGAGCGGCGCTCCCATGCATTTGATGATTTTTTATGGATTCCTGGCGCTTTTTATCGCGACGACTCTGCTAGGGATCAATACGTATTCTCCGTGGAAATTTCACAAAGGCACTTATTATCTCGCCTACGAGTTCGTGTTCGACATTATGGGCGTCGTCCTATTTGTCGGACTAGTTTGGGCGTTACTCAGGCGTCGTTTCGCAAAACCCAAAGCGCTCACATCGGCCCCTGCAGATTTTTCCGCGCTCTATATGCTGCTCATCCTGACCGTCAGCGGCTTTCTTGTGGAAGGAGCGCGGATGAATGTCAATCCGAAATCGTTCGACACGTCCGCGCCCGTAGGCTATTTAGTTTCCGGAGTGCTGCCGCAGTTGCTTCCAGCACATTATCTCGGTATCTGGTGGACCCACGCTGTGCTCGTAGCCGTCTTTATCGCGATAATTCCTCGCTTACGCATTCGCCACATCGCCTACGCGATATTCTCGGCCGCCGGGCACCAAGTTGATAGAAAAATGGGCGCCCTCAAGCCAATCACGATGCAGGAGGTCGAAGAAGCCGGCCAAATCGGCGTAAAGGAGCCGAAGGATTATTCACGCTGGCACCTATTGTCCCTCGACGCATGCATGGAATGCGGGCGGTGCACCGAAGTCTGCCCCGCATGGCTGGTCGGAAAGGTTTTGAACCCGAAAGAGGTCGTTCAGAACATTCGTGGCGCGATGAAGAACGGGACAACAGTAGCGGCAGCAGTAACTGAGGAAGCACTCTGGCAGTGCACCACGTGCAACGCATGCGTCGAGGCTTGTCCGGTTCTCATTAATCAGGTCGATTTGATCACGGACGCTCGCCGGTACTTAGTTGCCGAGGGGCGGGCGCCTGGAACGTCCGGCACGATGCTTCGCCAAGTCGCCAGCACGGAAAGCGCCTGGGGAACACCGTCCGGCGATCGAGAGAAATGGATGGCGGGACAGGACGTCCCGCTCGTTCGGGATCTCGTCGCGAACGGTGAGAAATTCGAGGTGCTTCTATGGGTCGGATGTGCCGGCTCGGTCGATCGAGGCGCAATGAAAACGACTCGCGACTTCGCCGCATTGTTGAAAAAGGCGAACGTAAGTTTCGCCTGCTTGGGCAAGGAGGAAAAATGCACCGGCGATCCAGCACGTCGCACGGGGGACGAGTTTTTGTTCCAGCAAATGGCAGAACAAAATGTGGCGACATTAGAGCAGTACGGAGTAAAGACCGTCGTCACCGCATGCCCTCATTGTTTTAATACCATCAAGAACGAATATTCGGTATTCGGCGGGGATTACGAGGTATTGCATCATTCGCAATTTCTTTCGACTCTGATAAAAGACGGAAAACTCAACGCGCCGTCGCTGGAGGACGGTGCCGTTACGCTGCATGACCCCTGCTATTTAGCGAGAATCAACAACGAAGCGGATGCGCCACGGCATGCGCTCGGCGTCCCATCGAATTTGAACGACCATCGGACCCCGGTCGACCGCTGGCTGAACGAAGCCACAGAAGACGGAAACAGACTCGCGGAACCGCAGAGACGTGCACAGAAGACCCTTTGCTGCGGTGCGGGCGGCGGTCGAATGTGGATAGAAGAGGATATCAACCAACGCCCCGGCGACAACCGCGCACGAGAACTGATCGGAACGGGCGCGAAGACGGTCGCAACGGCATGCCCGTTCTGCCGAATCATGCTCGACGCGAGCCTTAACAACGTCGCTCCCGATCAGGGCATCAATCTGGTCGACATCGTCGAATTGGTGAAACAGGCAAATGATTAGGGGGCTCGGCATCGACGTCATCGAGGTCGGGCGTATCGAGCAGGCCATGCGCAATCCTCGGTTCCTCAGGCGCATACTGACGGAAACGGAGCGGCAAGCGGGACTAAATGCCCAGTCCGTCGCGGGGCTCTGGGCTGCGAAAGAGGCAACCGCGAAGGCGATTGGAACCCACTTGGCCTGGCAGGATGTAGAGATTTACAAGAATGGAGAAGGCGCTCCCCAGCCCCGAATTCTTCGCGACGTGCCGCTTGGCACTGTGCATCTGTCGATCTCTCACGAGCGCGGACTGGCCGCGGCCGTCGCGATCTGGGAGGGGGAATAGGTGAAGCTGGCCGTACTCGTCGGATCGAAGGGCAGGGGTTCGAATATGACAGCCCTTCTCAATGCCTGCAAGAGCGGACGGATTTCCGCAAGCGGCTCGCTCGTCATCGCGCCCTCCGAAAATATTCCGGCTGTGGGAAATGCGCACGACTTGAGGGCCGATATCGCGATTATTCACCCGAGCGATCCTCATTTCGGCGAAGACCTGCTGGCAATTTTGGACGCCGAACGAATCGACCTGTTGTGCTTAGCGGGATACATGCGATTGCTGCCGAAAGACGTGGTCAGGGATTTTGAAGGCAGGATTCTGAATATCCATCCGGCGCTCTTGCCGAAATATGGCGGAAAGGGCATGTACGGCATGCGAGTGCATCAAGCGGTGATCGATGCTGGAGAAAAGGAATCGGGCTGCTCGGTGCATTATCTGACCGAAAAATACGACGAAGGTGAGGTGCTTTTGCAGATGAAGTGCCCGGTCCACCCAGACGACACCGCCGAAACCCTTGCCGCACGTGTCCTTGAACTCGAGCATGAGTGCTATATTGGAGCTGTGCGCAAGTGGATTCGCCAGCATATCTACGCTGGTCGAAACGCGTCCTTATGATGGCGCAGCGTTTCACCTACGACTGCGATGACGTCGAATCGAGCGGGCAACGCTTTTCCCACTACTTCGGCCAAGTAGTAGTCCGCCGCCTGCCATAATCGGGTTTGTTTGGCGAGGCCTACGCTTTCCTCGGGGGACACCCAGGAGCCGACCTTTCGCTGCTTGACCTCGACAAACACAAGGTTGTCCCCATCCATCGCTATGATGTCGATTTCGGCTTGGGGTGCGTGGTAGTTGCGGGTCACGAGCGTGTATCCGAGCCCCTCCAGGAATGATGCCGCCGCGTCTTCCGCGTGCGCGCCCATCCTCAGATTTCGAGGCATAGCTGCAATCGTTCTTTTATCGGAGCAAAGCTGCGCCGATGCAAAGCACAAGGACCGTATTTATCGAGCGCACGGAAATGTTCCGGCGTCGAGTATCCGAAATTATGGTCGAAACCGTACTCGGGAAAATGAAAGGATAAATCGCGCATTAGTTGGTCTCGATATGTTTTCGCCAATATGCTTGCCGCGGCGATCTGCGCGTACTTTTGGTCGCCTTTTACGACGCACTGCCCAGGAAAAGGCAGGTCGCGGACCGGCTGATTGCCGTCTATCAAGGCGCCGAGAGGAGATTTACTCAAACCGACGAGTGCCCTTTGCATGGCGAGCAGCGAGGCCTGGAGAATGTTGATCCGGTCGATTTCGGCGACCTCGGAAACCACGATGCAATAGCAAGCGCGGTCCTTGATTCGCGCTGCGGCCTCTTCCCGTTGCGGGGGTGTGAGCAATTTCGAGTCGTTTATTCCGGTGGCGTCGAATCGGCGCGGCAAGATCACGGCGGCGGCGACCACCGGGCCCGCGAGTGGCCCGCGCCCTGCCTCGTCGGCGCCTGCCCACGAAACGCGCATTCTAAGCTTTCGCGGCAATCTCCAATCCCTCCAAATCGCGCCTCTCCAATGTCATCCCGAAGACCTTGCTAAAGGACGCTAGAACCGCCGGCGTCGCGTCTCGAATCATCACCTCCCGGCCGGTTTCGCGCGAGAGCGATGTGACGCCGTAGCCCGTGATCCCGCATGGGATGATTAGGTCGAAGGGCGACAGGTCATTGTCGCAGTTCAGCGCGATGCCGTGAAGGGATATCCACCGCGAGACCTTGATGCCGATCGCGGCGATTTTTCGGCCGTTCACCCAAACGCCGGTGTGTGGCGGGAAGCGATATCCCTCCAGACCGAACTCGCCGACCGCTTCGATCATCGCTTGCTCGAGGTCGCGCAGCCATTTGTGAAGGTCCGCACCGTGGTCCTTCAGGTCGAAGATCGGATAGACGACCAGCTGCTTCGGCCCGTGGTAAGTGACGTCGCCGCCACGATCGGTCTGCACGAGGTCTATGCCCTTCTGCGCGTAGCCCTCCTTCGTTAGCAGCAGGTTGGCCGGATCGAACGCGGATCCGTGGGTAAGGACCGGGTCGTGCTCGACGAAGAGGAGGGTGTCCGGAACTTCGCCCGCCACCCGCCGAGCCCAAACCGCTTTCTGCAAGTCCCAGCAGCGGCGGTATTCCATCTTTCCCAGATCGACGCTGATGGCTTGGCCCACGGTCTAAGAATACTGTGAAGCCGGGTGTCGAAACCGGTTCGCTATTCGAGCCTGCTCCAGCGACTCTGCAGCCGGCCGTGACTCATCCGGAGATGGGTTCCAAGCGACGTTTGGGGCTTGCCTAATGACAAAAGCGGCTTCCCAATGACAAAAGGGACTCCCTTAGCGACGTTCGGGGAGCCGCCAGACGACCGTTCACTTTCCTGGACGGAGCCTTGGAAAGCGCCGACGAGCTTGCTCGGACAGGCCCAGCGCTTTGAGGCGCAGCGGGATGCCCTTGGACTGAGCTTGGACCTCCGCTCTCGGCGTCCTATTAGAACGGGGTGGATGTCCACGCGAAGCGCCTCGCGCCAGGGGGGCGTGTCGCTGCGCCCATCGCTTTCGCCCCCAAGCCAGGAGCGGGACTTCCTAACCCGAAGCTGCGCGGTAGCTCGTCTTCGAACACTGTCCAACCCCGCCGAATGCGGCGTATACTGAAGTAGGAAGCCCCGTTTTCAAACCGGGCGATGAGAAAACAATGAAACGATTCTTGATGATTTCGACAGCCGCGGTGGGCCGTGGCGAGATGATAGCAAAGACGGGATTCGCGCGTCGCTTGATTGGCGTCGCCGTATTCCTGTTCGCGCTGGCAGCCACGGGTGTGGGGCAGGTCACGACGGAGGCCTGGGTCGCACGCTACAACGGCCCAGGGAACTACAATGACGGCGCCTCCGCGCTGGCCGTGGACGGAGCGGGAAACGTTTACATCACGGGCTACTCCTCCCGCGGAGGAACCGGCTATGACTACGCAACCATCAAGTACGATTCCAACGGCAATCAGCTGTGGGTAGCTCGCTACAATGGGCCGGTAAGCGGACATGACACTGCCGAAGCGCTGGCAATAGACGCAGCGGGGAATGTTTACGTCACGGGCTACTCGTACGGCGCGGGAACCGACTATGATTATGCAACGATCAAGTACGACACCAACGGCAATCAGTTGTGGGTAGCTCGCTACAACGGTCCGGGAAACTATGATGACCGTTCCCGCGCGCTGGCGGTGGACGCAGCCGGGAACGTTTACGTCACGGGCAACTCATATAGCACGGGAACCTACTACGATTACGCGACGATCAAGTACGATTCCAACGGCAATCAGCTGTGGGTAGCTTACGGTTACGACTTCGCTAAGGCGCTGGCCGTGGACGCAGCGGGGAACGTCTACGTCACGGGCTGGTCCCGGGACGCTGGAAACGGCTACCATGACTACGCAACGATCAAGTACGATTCCAACGGCAACCAGTTGTGGGTAGCTCGCTACAACGGCCCAGGAAACTATCATGACGATGCCTACGCGCTGGCGGTGGATGCAGCGGGAAACGTTTACGTCACGGGCTACTCCAACGGCGTGGGAAACAACGTTGACTACGCGACGATCAAGTACGGTTCCAGCGGCAATCAGTTATGGGTCGCCCGCTACAACGGCCCGGGAAACGGTGATGACACTGCCGAAGCGCTGGCAATAGACGCAGCGGGAAACGTTTACGTCACGGGCCAGTCCTACGGCGCGGGAACCAACTTCGACTACGCAACGATCAAGTACGATTCAAACGGCAACCAGCTGTGGGTAGCTCGCTACAACGGGCCAGGAGGCCATCAAGACATTGCCAAAGCGCTGGCCGTGGACGCTTCTGGGAACGTGTATGTCACGGGCAAGTCCATTGGCGCGGGGAACTACCACTACGCTACGGTCAAGTACGATTCCAACGGCAACCAGTTGTGGGTAGCTCGCTATAACGGTCTAGTGAACGGTAGCGACCTGGCCTACGCGCTGGCGGTGGACGCGGCGGGGAACGTTTACGTCACGGGCGAATCCTACGGCGGGGCAACCTCCGATTACGACTACGCAACGATCAAGTACGTCCAGAATGCCGTTCTGCCTCAAACTCTCGACATCTTCCGGGGCAGGCTAATCTTCGGCGGACTGCAACAACTGCTCCAAAGCGATGATCAACGCCTCGTGGTCGCCCCGGGACCCGTGTTCACCAACTCCCAGTCGCCGATTCACATCATTATCGAGGGAACCGCTCCATCAGGCAACTTGAGCGAGCTTAGATTTGCGCTGGAAGGCCAAACGACCTCGACGAACGTGGAGCAACGAATCGAACTTTACAACTTCCTCACGAGCGCCTACGAAACCGTCGACCTCCGCCCATCGACCACATCGGATTCCCTTGCCGAGGTTTCGATCACCAACAACCCACAACGGTTCATCCAGAGCGGAACTCGGCTGATGAGAACCCGTATGCGTTACAAGGCGAACGGCCCCATCTTCACCTATCCTTGGCAAGCGAGGCTAGATCACACTTACTGGACCATCTTCCCGTAAAAGTGCCCGATGGAGGCAAAGTAACTGCGGGACACCATGGCACCGAAGGAAATGGCGCGCCCGAAGGGATTCGAACCCCCGACTTCCTCCTCCGGAGGGAGGCGCTCTATCCGCTGAGCTACGGGCGCGTGGCTAAAAGTATGACAGCCCGGACGTATGGTAATCGTATGTCACACGAACGCAAGAAAGACGGCAAGCGCAAAGACAAGAAGACGGCTAAGATGCGAGAGGGAGAGGAAATCAGGCACGAAAACGCACAGGAGAAGCAACCGTCCACCGACGAGAAGGACATCATCACCTATAAGCCCGGGCGCACGGGCGATCACAATGTCGATCCCCAGGTGAGGGCGAGCCGAGGCAAGGGTCCTAAGTAGCTCCCGGCGGCCCGCTGAGGCCAGCGATGGTATTCCTCAGAAAGCGTATCATTTTTGGGATGACGATCAGCGAGGCGATGACGGCGACAACCACGACGCCGATCAGAATCACAGGATAGTACGCAACCAGAGCGATCGCACCGACCGCGACGCCATCCTCGATCAAGCTCGCCGTAATATTCGAAAAGGGCTCCGGGCTCGTGTTGATCGCGGCCCGCGTTAAGGATTTCGTGCCGTGAGAGCTCGCCGCGATTCCGCCGCCGAGCAGGAACGCAATTCCTTGAATGATCGCGTCGTACTTCCCGAATGCGGCGAACGCAAGAGCCGCTCCCGCCGGGATTCGGATGAAGGTGTGGAACGTATCCCACATGCTGTCGATCAGCGGTATCTTGTCGGCGAGGAACTCGATTACATACAAAACTGCGGCGAGGCCGATGATCCACCAACTCGTCAAGAACTCGAGGTTGCCGGGCAGCTGCAATTGTCCGAATCGGCTTAGGAGCCCTAGCATCGCGACGCCGGCGTAGAGCTTGATGCCCGACACCCACGAGGCGCCCATCGCCACCGCCAGCGTGTGCTCGAAGCCCATCTGAACGTTAACGACGTTTGTGGGCGGCAGGTTGCCGACGATTTTTGATACTGTCGTATCGTGGCGTTCGCGTCAGTTCCGCGAACGCGGTTTTAGTTCGAAGCCCCGAGCGGACGGCGAGGACGCCGGCGGCCAGCGCCTTCGCCATTCTGTGCCTGTTGCGGTCCCCGGCGAGCCATGCTGCGTCCTTCTTGTCGGTGATGAACGCCATTTCGACCAGGAGGACGGGGACTTTGCTCAGGATCGAGCCTGTCAAGGCGCCTTGCCTCGCGCCGATAAGCGTCCTTTCGTCTCCGCGAAGGCCGTTGCTTCTGAGTTGGCGTTTCAGGGCGGACGAGAAAGGCCCGAAGAAAGCTCTAGCTGCGAGGGCGGACTCCTCAAGAACGTCCTTGCTCGGCCCCGAGATGCCATTTGCGGTGCCGGTCTTTCTCGGGTAGTAAACCGTGAACCCGGACCCCGGCCCCGCGTCCGCGTGAAGGCGGATCAAGAGGTCGGCGCGGGCTTTGTTCGCGATCTCCGCCCGCCTGGCGTTCGTTACGAACTCCATCTCGTGCCGCTTCGTGAGCACGATTTTTATGGGATGGTCGGCGAGCTCCTGCCGCAGCCGTTGGGAAATATCCCAAACCACCGCGACTTCGCGCAAGCCGTTGTGGACCGTGTTTCCGCTGCCGTTCTCGCTGGGGTGGCCGGGGTCTATGCAAAGGGTAAAGGCCGGCGAGATGGCGTATGCGCAGACTAATAGGAAGAGGGGCACGGCGTTAGAATCTTGGAGCGGGCGACGGGGGTCGAACCCGCGACATTCTGCTTGGGAAGCAGATGCTCTGCCACTGAGCTACACCCGCTCGTGGTCCCATTATGCAACAGCCGCCAGGGTGGCTGCCGAATCGTCTAGGAGCGCACCGGCAAAGGGCGTTCATGCTCTTGTCCGGAGCCTGTACCGGAAGGGTAGGGGCCGAATGCGGGGAGTTAGTGGTTGTGGCCGTCGTCTTTGGAGGCGAGGGCCTTGCCGTCCTTAAACTTAGCGGGATCTGCTTTGAACTGTTCCGGACAGTCGCCGCAGCAGAAGTAATACCGCTTGCCGTTGTAATCTTGGTGGCCGACGGCATCTTTCTCCGTGGTCGTCGATCCCATAACCGGACACACGATCTGGCCGGCGTCGTTCTTGAAAACGACCGGGGTTGCGGTGGCCGAGTTGTCGGTGCTCGCCGGAGCCGTCGACTCGGGGGTGTCGGCTTTCTGGTCGGATGAGCAGCCGGTGAAGAAGACGGCTGACGCCGCGGCGATAAGCATGAGTGCAATTTTCATAGATGTTCTCCCAATTGTACTTACTCTACTGTAGCCTCGGACAATTCGACTGCCGGCAACGAAGCCGGATCCCTCTTTAGGACCTTAACTTGGAACCAGCGCGAGATGTCGTCCACGATCGCGTGCATTACGGGAATGTCCAAGAGCGAAAGGACCGTCCCTACGAGCAGTCCGCCGATGATCACCGTGCCGAGCGGCTGGTAGGCGTCGAGCCCCGTCTTCGGCCAGAACGCCACGCCTGCCATGACGACGATGGTGATGAGCGACGTCATGAGGATCGGCCGAAGCCGCTGCGGCGCCGCTTTCGCGATTGCCTCGTTGCGCGGCAGCCCTTGGTGGCGGTAGGACAGGATTAGGTCGATGATAAGGACCGCCGTCACGATGTCCATCCCACTTAGGATGATGATCCCCAGGATCGAAACCGTCGAGAACGCTTGGTGTGTCAGCCACAGCATGAAGAACACGCCGCTGAGTTCGAGCGGCAGGCTGAAGATCATCTGCAGCGGCTGAAGGAACCCGCCGAACTGCGCAACCAAGATCAGATACATCAGCACCAGCGCAACGGCCAGCCCATACATCATCACGCGGAAGCTGTCCATCATCTGGGTCATGTCGCCGCGCGCCTCGATTCCGTAGCCGGGCGGCCAGTTCATCTGGGACTGCGCCTTCATTTGGAGGTCCATGGTCACGTCCATGCTCGGGCGGCCGTCCTTGCGGTAGTAGCCGCCGATGCTGATGACCCGGCGTAATTGATCATGCTCGATCATGCTGGGCGACATTCGCTTCTCGAGGGTCACCAGTTCAAGAAGCGGAATTTGGTCGCCGTTCATGCCGGTGATGAACATGCCATCTAGATCGGCGAGGTTGTTGTGCTGCTCCTCGGCGAAGCGCACCTGAATCGTGGCGGGGCGCTTGTTGGGAAGGCGATAGAACTCGGTCGTATAGCCACCTCGGAGCGCGTAGTAGGCTTGATCGGCGATCATCGCGGGGGTCAAGCCGTGAGCGAGAGCCTTGCTCTTGTCGACGACAAGCTCGTACGACGGCTTGCTCATCTCCCAACTCAGGAATGGCTGTGCCATGTCAGGCTGCTCGTCGCGCGGGTCTTTCACTTGCTCCTGGGCGATCGTGAGCGCCTCCTTACCCATCATGTCGAGAAGCTGAAGATCCTTGCCGTATATAACGAGCGCGACGGGCGCGAGGGCGGTTGCCATGACATCGCTGCCCATTTCCTTGATCTGCATCCGGCGGATGCCGGGGATTTCGGCCAAGGCCCGGCGGTGAATCTTGTCGATGATTTTCCAGATCTCGGGACGGCCGCTGTCTTTGTCGGAGAAGGTCATCATCGCGCTAAGGCCGTTGACCGTGTTCATCCCGTAACCCGTGAAGTACGCGCCACCCGCCATTCCCGGGCCGCCTTCGTTTCCGATATCGGCGCTGACGTGCTCTATCCAGCCCTTGCTCCCACCCTCTTCCAGGATGATCTGCTCGAGTTGCTGCGTCGCTCTTTCAGTCGCCGCGAACGATGCGCCCGGTTTCATCTCCATCTGGATACTCGCCTGCCCCACGTCCGCGAGCGGCATCATTTCGCTGCCGATGAAGTAGTAGAAGCCGAAACCGATCACAATCGTGATTCCTATCCGAACGAAGTTCGCCAGCGGATTACGCAGCATCCACCGGATTAGCCGTTCGTAACCGCGCTCCAGCCCGGTGAGCCAGTTTTCGAAAGGGCGCAGAAAGAGCTTCGAGAACCATGTTTGACGACGCTCCTCGGGCAGCTGCATGAACCGTGCGCACAAAACTGCGGTGAGCGTCATCGAAACGATGTAGCTGAAGATAAGGCCGAAGATGATCGGCCAGCAGAGGCCGACGAACATCAATTGGGTAATGCCCCCGCTCATCATCAGCGGAACGAGCGCTACGATGAGGACGATCGTTGCCGCCAGCACCGAGCGCCGCACCTCGGTGATTCCGTCGATCGTCGCGGTGCGGCGATCCTTCCCCATTCGCATGTGCCTTTCCACTGCGTGGATGTCGATAATTGCGTCATCCACCAGTCGACCCATCGCGATCAAGAGGCCGATCAACGTGCTCGAATTGAGGCTCATTCCCAAACCGGACATCGCGAGCAGCGACATCGCGAGCGAGGTCGGGATCGCCGTGAGCGCGATGAGGGTGCCGCGCCACTCTCCGAGGAAGAACAGGACGGCGATTCCCGTGAGTAGGATGGCGATCGTCAGCTCCTCCCACATGTTGTGGAAGAGTGTGTCCACGAAGCTCGAGTTGTCGTAAGCGATGTCGAACTTGATGCCGGGGTTCTCTTTCTCTAGGCCCCGGGCGATTTTCATCACCGCGTTAATGGTGACCGGTGAGCTAGCGTCTGGGTTTTGGAGGACGTTTACGGCGATCGCGTTCTTATCTACGTTGCCGCCGTGCATGTGGTGGTAAGCCGAACGCTGCTCGACGAACGTGTCCGAAACCTCCGCAACGTCCCCGACAAGCACAACCCTGTCACCCGCAGCCTTGATCGGGTAAGCCTCGACCGTCTCGGCGCCTTGTGCGAGCGTATCGATCCGGAGGATCGGCTCCGAAGTGTCACTCGTAACCTGGCCGGCGGGCTTGGCGACGTTGTTCTCGTCGATGGCTTTGCGAACGTCGGCGAGCGAAAGGCCGAAGCTAAACAGCTTGTCACGGTCGACCCGGACCTGCAACTGCCGCCGGAATCCGCCGAACGGCGAAACGGTGTAGATGTTTCGATGCGCCGCCTTAAACCTGTTGATGACTTCGTTGTCTGCAAAATCGCGCAGCCGTGCTCCGTCCCAGCCCATATTTTTGTCGCCGGTTAAGCTGAGGGTCAACACCGGCAGGTTCAAAGGATCCACGCGCAAGACCCAGGAAGGCTTGAGGTTCGCTCCGGTTCCCGGAAGGTCGGCTTGAACGACGTTGAGCAGGCTTTGGACCTCCACCTGCGCCTTCTGCATGTCCGTTCCGTAGGGATATTCCAAAACGACCATGCTGAACCCGTCTTGGCTGACGGATCGGATGTATCGCACTTGTGGTACGTTGACCATCCGCTGCTCGATGGGGCCCGAGAAGTACGTCTCCATCTCCTGGGCGCCGAGGCCGGGCATCTCGGTCACGATCCCGAGCATCGGACTTTCCACGTAGGGCATGAATCGCCGTGGCATCAGATAGCCGATCGCTACGATTCCCAAGACCAACATCGCCAGGAAGAACGCGATGACGACGTAGGAGTGGTCGACAGACCAGCGGACGAGGTTGAACCCCGATCCGCTGTTAGTGTCCTTCATGGGGTCCCGGCGAATTGCTGCCCTTCGGGAGTTGTTTCGGCCCGTCCGGTTCCCACGGAACAACTTGAATCGGCGTCCCTTCGATCAGGTTCTCATGGCCGGCGTAGATCACCCGGTCGCCGTTTTTCAGTCCGGTAAGGACGGACACGTACTCGCCATCCGCTGAGCCTGTGGCCACCGGCCAGCGGGCCGCGACGGCTTTGCTCATCGCTTGTCGAGGAGTCAGCTCCATTTTGCATATCGGGCACGCTCCTGGTCCAGGACTGCTGACTTCGGGGTGCATCGTACATGTCCAGTCCGTCTTGACATCGCCCTTGCGCTCGGCCACGACCCAGACGAACTTTCCGCCATCGGCATCGCGATGGATTGCGCTTTCGCGAACGGCGATTCCTCGCTTGCCGGCGCCCGTGCCGATGGAAACCTTGGCGAACGAGCCTGGAACCAGCGCGCGGTCGGGATTGCCGATGACTGCCTCAGCAGTGAAGGTCCGCGTGGAGGTTTCCGCCGCGGGGAAGATGCTCGTGATGGTTCCGCGGCGAGTAAGTTTGCCCGACTCAATCTGGACCGGCGAGCCGACTTTGAGCCTGCCTACAAGTCGCGACGGGATTTGCGCCTGGACGCGGACTCGGTCGACGACTTTGAGCTTCATCACGGTCTGGCCCGGCTGGACCAGGCTGCCGGGGCTGACGAGCCTCTCGGAAACGACCGCATCGTCGAGGGCGCGCAGCTGGCGGTAGCCGGAAATGATGCGCGCCGAGCCGGCGCCGCTGGCAACGGCTTTGGCTTCGGCTCTTCGGGCAGCCACCTCGGCTTGCGCTTTGGCGATCTCTCGATCGGCTTCGGCGACCCGCTTTCTGGCGGCCGCGTGGTTCCCCACGGCGAATGAAACTGCGCTATCGGCGGCGAGTATGCGACTTTGGGCGGCGTCCGCAGCTTTGGCGGTGGTCAGCACGTCGGCATTGGCGGATCGCACCTTCGCGGCTTGAGCATCGCGCGCCGCCTTTGCCGCCTGCAGGTCGTCGAGGGAGATCGCGTCGGCCTCGTAAAGCCGCTGCTGGCGCTCGAGCTTTTGGTCAGCATAGGTCAGGTCAGCTTCCATCTCGTCGACATCGGCGTGTTTCGCTTTGACCTCTTCGCGAGCTCGGATGGCCTCGATTCCGACCGTCGTGCGCTCCGCGCGCGCCTGCCGCTCGGCTGAGGACATGGCGCCGGACTCCACGGCAGCACGCTCTCGAGCGGCCCGCAATCGGGAAACTTCCATCTCGGCGACGGTCACCATCGCGAGACCGGCCTTGCCTTCGAGTCCAGCCTGAGCGGCCTGCGTCGCGTACTCGTCGGCTTCGAGCCTTGCCAGCAGCTGCCCGGCCCTTACGGAGTCGCCAGGATAAACGGGAACTGCCACCACGCGGCCGGGGATTCGCGCGACAACATCCTCGTCGCTGAACGCCATGACGGTTCCGGGGAAAGACTCTTCGCCACCAACGCCGCGAGAGGAAACTTCCTCGGCGCCGACCGGCTGCACGCCGGGCGGCGATTTCATGGCGGTCATGTCCATCGCTTGCGCCTCGAACGGCGTCATCGATCCGACGTGGCGATTGTTGACAACGACCCAGCGGACGACAAGGAAAGTAATAGCCATCGCCAGCAGCGATAGGATCAGAACCCAATTTTTCGAACGTGAAACAATATGTTCAGGCATACGCGAACCTTCTTGATAGATGCAGTGAGAGGACGAGAGGCGCGGGCAATCAGTGGCCGCGCGTCAGATTACGCGTAGGCGGGAGGGGCTCTTAGGGTTTCGGTCGAGAGGTCGGGAGTCCTTATCCTTGGCGGTCCGGCTTTTAGGACGGGTGCCGCCCGCATCGTTATTCTCGGTTCTAGGAACGGCGCGGCCCCGGCGGGCAAGAGGCCGGGCGCAATGCTCACGAGAACCTTCGCAAAAGTTGTTTCCGGATGTTCCTTCTTGGCCAGCACCCGGCAGTCTTTTGAAGGGGGATCGCAGCAGCTGCGCTTCTCTTCGCAGGAGCATTTGGTCGAGGTGGAGTCTTTGGGACATGCGCAGACCCAATACGCCGCCCCGGCTTGGCCGATGAGCAGCGCGATCAGGATCGTCAAAGAGATGGCTCGTTTCAACAAGCTAAATTATATCATTCCTCGGTAGGACGAACAAAAACCGGCGCAAACTGGTTCCTCAGCGACGGCCCTTAAAGATGTTGCCGAGTACGCCTCGCATAATAGTTCGACCGAGCTGGCCGCCCATGTTGCGCAACACGCTTTTTGCGGTCGATTCAAGTATTCCCTCGCGCGTCCGGCCGGTCCGCCGCGGGGTGGGCGCTTCTTCTCGCGGCTCGTACCTTCTGTCCGGTAGCGGCGGTGCGGCTTGCGCAGCCGCGGCGGCCCTCGCTTTGAGCATCTCATACGCAGATTCACGGTCTACGACCTGTTCGTACTTCTCGCGCACCGGGCTCGCGTAAATCAGTCCGCCACGCTCTTGGTCGGTAATCGGGCCTAGACGAGACGACGGCGGCCGAATCAGCGTCTTCTGGACCATCGCCGGAACCCCCTTGTCCTCGAGGAGCGACACAAGAGCCACGCCCACTCCGAGTTGGCCGATCTCCTGCTCCACGTCGATCTTTGGGTTCGCCCTAAACGTCTCTGCGGCGGCACGAACCGCCTTCTGGTCGCGCGGGGTGAAGGCTCTGAGGGCGTGTTGAAT